>CAMHNT010000051.1 GCA_946186535.1 uncultured Clostridia bacterium | reverse complement strand
TCCTATTACAAATATATTTATTGTTCTTTATAAAATACTATAATATTTTATTAAAATACCGATATCGACTGTATTATTATATCAAATATAAGAGGAGAATTTTGTCGTTTTTTACTGGCGTTATATATTTTGTAAACAACATAAAAAAATACCCGAAAAAGCTATTTTTCGGGTACAGAATGTTGAAATATTTTTATTTTTTGTTGGCAGAATTTGTAACGGTTATTGTTCCGTTATCATCAATTTCAAGAAAATCTCCCTGCTTCACTTCGGCAGGAACCTCTGTCTTTTCGATTGCGAAAAATTTCTTTTCCTTGTCTGTACAGATAACAAAAGTACCGTCAACACGGTCAACCTTCAATTTTCTCATTTTTTTCTGTCCTTTCTTTAAGCAGCTTTAACGGTCGGTATAAATTCCGAACTCACCGCTTTCATCTACCGTAACGAGAATACTTCCCGAAACGTCTGTCCTGAGTATATCGCAGCCGTATTCAATAAGTCTCCTCAGAGCCTTGTCGCTCGGAAGATAGTCGCTCTGATAAACGGAAATCAGCGCATACTCGGGATCAACCGCTTCAAGAAACTCATCGTTCGTCGAGCTTGCACTTCCGTGATGCGCCGCAAGAAGCACATCAGCCGAAATATCCGCTCCGCTTTCAATAATATCATTCTCTGCAGATTTTCCTGCATCACCCGTCAGCAACGCCGTGAATCCGTTGTAGCCGACCTTCACCACAACGGAATTGTTGTTTGAGGTATCATAAACTTTCGTCGGCGAAACAACATCAAGAATGATGTCGCCGAATCGAATACTGTCGCCTGCCTTTGCATATTCAGCTTCAATTCCTCTTGAATCAAGCGCCGCAATAAGATTCTCATAGGTTTCCGTAAGATCATAATCTCCGTTTTCACAGGTGAGAAACCTGTTTACTTCAACCTTGCTTACGACCTCCGCCATATTGCCGATGTGGTCTTTGTCTGGGTGAGTAAGTATAACAAGATCGAGCCTGTCGATATCCAGATAGTCTAAAACATCAAGTATTTCAAACTGTACCAATTCTCTTCCGCAGTCGACAAGAATATTGTATTCGTCACTGTGAAGAAGAACACAGTTTCCACTTCCTACTTCGAACACAAATATAGAAAACGGATATTTTCCGCTTTCGACATATATTGAATTCAAATTGTCGCTCATCTGAGGAACAGCCAGCATCAGCACAATCATCGCCAGAACGACGGCAAAAATCTTAAAGATATTTCCTGCCAGCTTAACCTTTCTGTTGTGCTCCTTAACCTTTTGGTCATAATCAAGTACGGCGTCAAAAACATCAAATTCAAGAAATTTTTTCATAAATATTATTCAACCGAACCCGTAACCTGTCTTTCGATCCATTGCTGTTCGGTCATGAGTACCTTTCTCGACTTGCTGCCCTCGTGCGGTCCGACTATTCCCATCTGCTCCATTGTATCAATAAGCCTGCCGGCTCTTGCATAGCCGAGTCTGAGCCTTCTCTGAAGGAGTGATGTTGACGCCTGACCTGCTTCGACAACCACCTTTATCGCCTCATTGAGCATCGGATCCGAATCGTCGATGTCGTTTCCGTCAGCACTTTCCTTGCTTCCCTTCGAACCGAGATCCTCACTTATGCGGTCAATCTGTTCCGTAATTTCGTGATTATATTCCGAAGTGCTGTGACCTTTTATGAAGTCGGTTACGGCTTCTATGTCATCATCTGACGAATATCCGCCCTGAACTCGGATAGGCTTCGGAGCACCGACCGGATTGTAAAGCATATCGCCGCGTCCGATGAGCTTTTCGCCTCCGCCTGTATCAAGGATAGTTTTTGAATCAATATACGAAGCAACCTTAAGCGAAATACGGCTCGGAATGTTCGCCTTGATTACGCCCGTGATTACGTTTACGGAAGGTCTCTGGGTCGCTATGACGAGATGCATTCCTGCGGCTCTCGCCTTCTGAGCAAGACGGCATATCGAATCCTCAACCTCTCCCGGAGCAACCATCATCAGATCGGCAAGCTCATCAATAGCAATAACTATTTTCGGCATTTTTTTCTTCGCCTTAGGAGGTATGTACTCACCGTCGACAACCTCTCCGCTTTCCTCCTCGTCAAAGTCGTCTTCCGTCATATTTTCCAGATTTTTCGCTACCATTTTGTTATAGCTGTCAATATCCTTAACATTATATAGAGAAAATTCCTTATATCTTTCCTCCATCTCGTTTACCGCCCAGTTCAGCGCACCTGCCGCCTTTTTTACATCCGACACAACAGGGACAAGCAAATGAGGAATACCCTTATATTTTGAAAATTCAACAAGCTTCGGGTCAATCAGTATCATCTTCACCTCTTCGGGTGACGCCCTGAAGAGTATACTCATAAGAATAGAATTCACGCAAACGGATTTACCGGAACCGGTTGTACCTGCAATCAGGAGATGCGGCATCTTTGCAAGATCGGTTATAATAATCTTTCCTGCAACGTCACGTCCGAGAACACACTCAAGCTTTTTCGTATCCTTGTTCTTGTTGAATTCCTTCGACTCGAGAAGCTCTCTTATCGTAACGGAGGTTATATGCTTGTTCGGAATTTCAATTCCGATCGCAGGCTTTCCGGGAATAGGCGCTTCCATTCTCACGCCGTCCGCAGCAAGATTCAATGCGATATCGTCCGAAAGACCTGTTATCTTTGAAATCTTAACTCCAGGAGCAGGCTGGATCTCATACCTCGTGATTGAAGGACCACGGCAGTAACCCACAATTTTCGCACGAACAGAAAAGCTTTCGAGCGTTTCGATAAGTTTCTTTGCATTCTCCTTAAGCTCAGCCTCATAGTTTGAGCTTTCCTTTTTCCCCTCCGAAAGGAGCTCGACCGGAGGATAATTATACGACGCTCTGTCTCTTACCGTTTTTCTCGGTTCAGGTTCCATCGGAACTGTCTGAGGGTCAAACTGCTTCTGGTCGGGGATAGACTTTTTAGGAGTATTTTTGCTGTTGGAAATATCCTGTGCGATCCTGGACGCATTGGCTGTATAATCACTCTCCATTGTATCCATGAATTCGTCTCCGAAAATATCCTCAAACAGATCCTCGTCGGAAATATCCTCGGGAACCTCGTCCTCGACCTTAACGAGATTTATCTTGCTTTTGTTTTTATCGGCTTCATGTTCAGAGCCTAATGATGCTTTTTTTCTTCTCAAAGGCTCCATCGTTCCGTCGATATCTATGTCGATGCTGTAGTCGTCTTCCTTTTCCTCAGGCTCTTCGTCTTCTTTGAAATCTTCCTTTTCAAATTCGATATCGCCGAAGAAATCGTCGTCATCAACGGTCGTATCGGACGTGAACACAGGCGACTGAGGCAAAGC
This sequence comes from uncultured Clostridia bacterium, assembly GCA_946186535.1. GTDB lineage: Bacteria > Bacillota > Clostridia > Oscillospirales > Acutalibacteraceae > RUG592. The sequence goes on along the minus strand of CAMHNT010000051.1, from coordinate 7,959 downwards.
CGGCAGTTTTTCCTCCGACATATCCCCACTGCCGTAATCAGAATCCTTTTCGAAGAAATCATTATCAAATTCATCCGAATCTATATCGTATTCATCAAAATCATCGTCATCAAAATATGCGTCGTCTGCAATTCTTATCGGGTGCTTCTGAGCCTGTTTCTTTTTCAGATTCTTTATATACTCCGTAATTGCAGAGGAGACTTTGTTGAAAATATTCGAATAAATTTTCTTGACCGAAATGTCCAGCGCAAAGACAAGCAGCACCAAAAGAGTCAGTATAATCAGAATCTTCGCAGGCGTAATACCGAAAAGCTTCACCAGGGGCACGCCGAGAATAAAACCGATCGCACCGCCGCCCCTGTATTCAATTGCCTCATCAAATGTCTTTTTTATCTGAAACTCGCCGTCAAACGTAAAAATATAAATACATGCATTCAAAGCAACAACAAAACCCGAAGCAAATCCTGTTCTGAACCACAGCTTAGGAATTTTCTTTTCGACCATCGTTGAAAATGCCAGAAAAACCAGAAGTATAGGCCAGAAAAGCGAAAGCATGCTGCAAATACCCCGCACGCCGTTATGCGCCCAAAGCCAGACCATATCTCCGGGAATGAATATTATCGACGCCAGAAGAACCGCCGAAACAAACATGATCAGCGAACGGCTCTGTTTCACCGCAAGCTCATCCTTATTACTTTTTTTCTTCGTATCTTCCTTCCGAATCTTCTTTTCCTTTTTCTTAGCCGACTTTTTTTTCGGCTTATCACCAAACTTTTCCGTACCCTCTCCTCCTTTTTTTTACCCCGATTCCGAAGACACTCTTTACACAAGCCATCGCCCGAGGGTCAATGTCGTCAACTTAGTGTGATTCACTCTACTGGTTAAGGGACGCTCTCTGCCAGAGCGTCCCCTCTCAGAAAACAGTCCCCCGGACTGTTTTCTGATTCACCCCTTGCAGAGGGCTGAACGCTAAGGAATTTCGCCGTCTGCGGACGGCGACCAAAGACGCTGTCTTTGGAATCTGCAAGCCTTTGAAAAGGCTTGAGCGAAACTTTTTCCACTTTAGTTTCGCCGGAAATTTCTTAAGTTGACGACATCGCCCGAGGGCAGGGACTTTATCGGGCAGGTTTTTTCCTATTCTACTTATTTTGACTTTTCTTACTTTTTGATACGATTTCCAAGAAACCGAAAATTAGTTACAGTATGCCTGTAGTGTTTGCACCGTAGCCGTCCGTAATACCTTCGCCGGAGTTTGGATACTTGAATGAATATCCCATATCAAGAATAAAAATTATTGAAAGAACAATGCACAGCGTCCTCTTGAATTTCGGGTCAATCCTCGAATACAGACTTTCAAGAAGAGGTGCAAATATATACGTAAACGAAACTCCGGCAAGCCCGAACACCAAAAGACCTTCAAGACATATCCTTCCGTTGAGATTCAGAAAATATCCCGAATAGTCCCACCACTTTTTATCGAAAAATGTCTCAAGCGCCCAGCCTGTAGTATACTCAAGCGTTCCGCATACTATTACCGAACTGAGAAACATCTTCTGAGGATTTTCCCTGAACGGCTGAAGGAGCTTTATAATAACAAATCCGCCCACGCCATAGATAGGCAGCCACGGTCCGTACATAACTCCTCTGTTGATAAAATATCCTTCGTTAACAAGAAACAGAATAACCTCCCAGAACCACCCCACAAACGAAAACGTAAAGAAAAACATTATATAAGTAATGAATGAATAATTCTTTTTGTAATCAATTGTTATCCATCTGCTGAATTCAAGGAATTCAACCTTGTAGGACTTCTCCGGATAACCGCTGTCTATGAATATAGAAAGTGACAGTGCATTATCGTTGAGGAGAATCGGATTCTCCTCGGCAATCTTTTCGCGAAGCTTTATGTAAAGTTCCGCATTGATACATTCCTGATATGGATTCACAAAAAAGACTCCCAGAAGTCCTATCGTCGCTGTGGAAAGAAGTACCCACCCGAGCATGCTGCAGTCAAGCACAAAAGCTCTCCACTTCTGCCCCTTCATCATTTTCTTTGAAAGCGAAAAAGCGTCGCTCCTTTTTATGGTAGGATTCTCTGCCAGAATATACGGAATCATAAGATACTGATAGTGTTTTATCGCACCGCCGATAACGGTAAACCAAAGAATATTTGTAATAAGGTTTTTTAAAAACATTATCCATGCGACATTTTTTATTTCACCTGTTTTAAAAACAAAAAACAGCTTGTCGACCTTTGTTTCTCCGTAACGCCGCTGTTCAAGAAAATATCTGTTCTGCCCCACACGAAGCGGATTTACAAGAAGAATAGTAATTACAAGAAAAACAAACGACACAAGAAAAACAATAATCGACTCCTGAATTTTCCCCTGAAAAATAATCTTGTTCAGACCGTTGAAAATACCGTTTAACACCGAGCCGGTGTCGGAAATTTCGTTAACGAAAACCGACAGATATCCCTTCGTATATCTCGCCTTCACCGTGTTCTGAATATCAATATCTATTATTTCTTTTTCACTTAGAATATTATCTATTACATTAAAAACGGAACCGCTTGTCAAACCTATCCTATTCGACACTTCGTTGCTTGTGGTTGTATAGTTAACAAGTTCCGTTCCGCTGTATGGGGATGCGTAGTTGTAGCCGCCCCGAAAAAAAAGTCCAACCAGAAAAACTATAAGTACATTAACGAACCAATGTCTTTTCAAAGCGGTCAGCGCATCCTTTTTTATCTCTTTAACGCTCCACATTTTCACACCCCGAATATATTTTTAACCGAAAGTGAGCGGTGAGCCGCTGAAGAGATTTGTGCCTGACGAAAGCTCGATTATTCCGATGATTATAACTGCGATACCGACAACTGCAGTATAAGCAACAAACACGCCTGTTCTTTCCTTTGCGAGCATCCATTTAAAAAGCTTTATCGCAAAGAATCCCACAATCATAGCCGCAATCATTCCGGCAATCATAGCGCCTGTGCTTACCTGAAGAGTATCCTGAGTTCCCTGAGCTTCGAGAGCCTCCTTGCCTTCGAGAAGTGCCGCAGCAAGAATCGAAGGAATTCCGAGAACGAATGTATAGTCAAGCGCAACCTGCTTGTTAAGTCCTCTGAGCTCACCCATGGCAAGAGTTGAACCGGAGCGTGAAAGTCCCGGGAAAATCGCAGCCATACACTGTGTAATACCGATACAGATCGCATCTACGGTCTTAAGGCGGCGTCTGCCCTGCGCCTTAAGGTTACCTGAAGAATGGGCAGCCTTTCCTGCTGAATTTTCCATAGCCTTTATTCCGACCCAAAGCATAATGCTTGTGGCGAGAAGGGCAAAACCGGTAATAATAAAGTATCCCGTATTTCCCTGCCATATTCCTGCTAGGTCTTTTCCGTTTATACCATTTGTTCCCGGGATCGGAACGAAAAGAAGGAAAAGAGGAAGAAGACCTATCACGAGCATCACGAGAAGGTTCTGATCTCCGTTCATCTGACTCCATCTGAACTTTCCTGTGAAAATATCCTTCAGAAGACCTGCGAACGCTTTTATCAGGCGTATGATGAGCTTGTAATAAACAGCACATACGGCAACAAGCGTTCCGACATGAAGCATTACATTGAAGAAGAGATTTCCTTCCATATCTATTCCCATAATATGCTGGAAAATTGTGAGATGACCGCTGCTGCTTACGGGCAGAAATTCCGTAAGTCCCTGAACTATTCCGAGTATAATCGCCTGAATAATATTCATTATGTATTCCTCCTGTAATCGCCAGTGTCATTAATTTAACAACACTGTGAAATCGCTTTCATTTCCGATTATTTATAATATATGTAATTAGGACGATGAAAATTTCACCGCCTAATAATTATGATGATATAAAAAGTTACTTACTCTCCGCTTTTCTCCTCATCGTTCTCTTTCCGATTTTCATCGATCATTTCCTTGAGCTTTTCCAGCGCAAGGCTCAGACTTCCGACGCTGTCGATAAGACCCACTTCGACCGCCTTTTTCCCTTCGAGTACCGTTCCTACATCCATAACAAGCTCCCCGGTAGTCATAACAAGGCTGTTGTATCTCTCAGCCGAAATATTCGAATTGGCCGCAACAAAGTTATTTATCCGCTGCTGCATACGCTGAAAGTATTCGAACGACTGACGGACTCCCAGAGTAATTCCGTTTGAACGAACCGGATGAATCGTCATCGATGCGCTCGGAGCGATAAAAGAATATTTTGCCGCAACCGCAAGCGGAACTCCGATTGAATGACCGCCGCCCAGAACAAGCGAAACGGTGGGCTTTTTCATCCCTGCCATAAGCTCAGCCAAAGCGAGCCCTGCTTCAATGTCTCCTCCGACCGTATTGAGAATCACGAGAAGTCCCTCTGTTTTTTCGTCCTCCTCAATCGCAACGAGTCGTGGGATAACATGCTCGTACTTTGTGGTTTTGTTCTGAGGCGGAGATTCGATGTGTCCCTCGATCTCACCGATTATCGTAAGGCAATGAATTCTGTGGCTGTTGTCACTCACCACAACGGAACCGCTGTTTTCGATCTCCTCAAAAACTTCTTCGTCAACACATTCGGACTCATCGTTTTTCTTATCGCTTTTGTTACCCTTTTTCTTTTTGTTTTCGAAAAGAGTATCGCTTTTTTCATTATAGCTGTAACTTTTCAATCAAACACACCTCCATGGGGTATTATTCCCCAAAGGCATATTATCATACATTCTACATTATACCATTATTGGAATGAACAAACAAGACAAAATCGAAAAAAAGTTTCAATCCTTTTATTTTTAATGCAGATTGCTGTAATTTATTTGTAACTAAAACAAAATTTTATAACAAAATTTATACTGGTTCATACCTCGGCAGCATACACTATGGAGACATAAACCGGTATTAAAAGAAGATATTTTCTGAATATGTTATACTGTAGCTTACAGACTTCTTACGATCATATCAGACTTATTCATTTTGCAGACGTGATATTTTACCGGACAGAACTTTTTTACTGCCGTAAACAAAAATATGTTTTTTGTCAAAAAACTGTTCAAGCTTAATGCACAGCACCGAAACAGGTATAGAAAGCAGCCCCCACAAAACACTGTACATAAGACATACCTGTCCCATAAAATTAAACTTCTTGTCCGAATAATCCCATATATCCATTTTCAACCAATAGTTGAAAATACACCCGAAAATGAACTCAACAGACGTAATAACAGCCGTTCCGATCAACGCACGGTTAACAATGTTCATATCCGGATAGCTTGTATAAATCACGAACATCGTCAGAAAGCAGATTCCGCCGGCAAGAATCATGCTCCAGTGCGTGTGTCCTCGCCAGCAAAGCTCCAGTCCCCCATACGCCAGACCGCCAGATATAAATAAAATTATTCCCCGAAGAAATTTATTCATAAAAAATCACCGTTACTATCATACTAATCTCAAATAAAAATCGCCTGTCAAACGTTTTCTATTCAAACTTAGTATTAGCATCGGTGATAAAATTATACTTTAAAAATGTATTGAATAGCAATCAATACTCATAATAATACTGATTTGCATTACTGAGTGTATTTATATAAAAATCATAATCTTACAATCCCTAAAATTATTCCTCATCATCGGAATTCCCGGTTTTCTTAATAACAAGCTTGCTTATTCTCTTGTCTGCAACCTCTGTTACCTTAACGGACAAGCCGTTTATTTCGATAGTCTGATTCTTTTCGGGAATTATTCCCAAATGTTCAAACACCCAGCCGCCGACCGTTTGGCTCGTTGTGTCAACATTCTTCTCCGGGATATCGAACAGCTCCAGCAAATCATCAAGCTGCATATCTCCGCTGACTTCATAGCAGTTTTCGGAAATTTTTCTGCACTGCAGCTCAACTTCTTCGTCTTCGTCCCAGATTTCCCCGACAAGCTCCTCCAACAGATCCTCCATTGTCACAATACCGAGCATTCCGCCGTACTCATCTGCGACGATTGCAATATGAGTTCTCTTTCTCTTGAAATCCGAGAGAAGTGCGGAAAGCTTTCTCGTTTTGTAAACAAAGAACGCCTCCTGAATAAGTTCAGAAATATTCGGTGTTTCGCCTCGTGACATCGCTTCAAGATAGTCTCTCGTATGGAGAATACCTATAATATTATCAATGCTGTCCCTGTAGACAGGAATTCTCGAAAATCTCTCTGCAACAATAATTTTAGTTATATCTTCTATACTGTCATTAATATCGATCGACACAACATCAACTCTCGGAGTGAGAATTTCAAGAACGGTTTTTTCATCAAATTCAAGAGCAGACTGCACCATCTCGCTTTCGGCTTCTTCCAGGACGCCCTCCTCTTCGATCGACTCGATGATATATTTCAGCTCATCCTCAGTCACCGACGGCGTGTCCTTCTTGCTTCCCGTAAAGCGCATTGCAAGGGAATTTAGTTTTATGAACAAAAGCGAAAGCGGAGTCAGAATAACCATAAGAGAATAAACAACAGGCGCAAATCCTGCTGCAAGCCTTTCACTGTTCTCCTTCGCATAACATTTCGGTATGATCTCACCAAATGTCAGGATTATCAGCGTCAGCGCACCGGTACTGACAGCCGCACCGTAGCTTCCCAAAAGCTTTGTACAAAAAATTGTAGCGATTGACGAAGCACCGATATTAACGATATTATTTCCGATCAGAAGCGTAGTTATAGCTTTGTCGTATTCATCAAGAAATTTCAAAGCGGTTTTGCTTCCCTTGATTTCTTTTTCCTGCATATTTTGCAGTCTTGCACGGCTGCATGAATTAATGGCTGTTTCCATTGAGCTGAAGAATGCCGACAACGCAACCAATATAGCAATAGCAGCAGCCATTACAATATTTTGCATAATGTAAAGTTACCTCCAAAAGAATTACAGGTTACAATTTTTTAACCTTATTCTATTAGAATACTATATTTAAGAAGATTTATAATTGTTTAAAAGAATAATGACTATGTATTTTTACATAAGCTTGCATGAACTAATAACAAAAAGGACTGCCGAAAACGACAGTCCTTTAAATGATAAATTAAAAATAAGTAAATAATTCCGAAAGGAAAATTACTTAATCTCAACCTCAGCCTTAACCTCTTCGAGCTTAGCCTTGATAGACTCAGCGTCGTCCTTGGAAACAGCTTCCTTGAGTGTCTTCGGAGCGTTGTCAACGATCTCCTTAGCTTCCTTAAGACCGAGACCTGTGATCTCACGAACAACCTTGATAACCTTGATCTTCTCAGGACCTGCAGACTTAAGAACTACGTCAAACTCTGTCTTCTCCTCAGCAGCAGCGCCGCCCTCAGCAGGAGCAGCAACAGCAACAGCAGCTGCTGCGGATACACCGAACTCATCCTCTACAGCGTGTACAAGCTCAGAAAGCTCGAGAACTGTGAGGCCCTTCAACTCTTCAATAATAGCAGTAATCTTCTCAGATGCCATGATAATTTACCTCCAATTAAATAAATGTAGTAATCAAATTAAAAATTCCGGCTAACGCTTAATAATTAAGCCTCAGCTGCTTCCGAACCGGCTGCAGCCTTCTTAGCCAAAGACTCCTCAACACCGCCGTTGTCCACAATAGCCTGTACGGCACGTGCGAAGCTTGCGATAGGAGCGTTGAATGCGTTGCAAACTGTTGCGAGAAGAACGTCTCTCGTCGGCAGCTTAGCAAGGCTTGTGATTGTATCAAGACCGATAACCTCACCCTCGAGATAACCGCTCTTAATAGTGAAATCCTTATTTGTGTCTGCGAACTTGGAAAGAATTCTTGCAGCAGCTGTATGATCCTCTTCACTTGTAGCGAGAGCTGTTGTACCCTCGAGAACAGCGTTAAGATCCTCAAGACCTGCCTCAGTTGCAGCACGGGAGAGCAATGTGTTCTTTACAACAGTGTACTTAACACCTGCCTCACGCAAATCCTTT
>CAMHNT010000050.1 GCA_946186535.1 uncultured Clostridia bacterium | reverse complement strand
ACAGGAGGATTTTAATATGATATCAGCAGGAGATTTCAGAAACGGCGTTACATTTGAAATGGACGGCCAGGTAGTTTCCATCATCGAATTCCAGCACGTAAAGCCGGGTAAGGGCGCTGCGTTCGTTCGTACAAAGATCAAGAACGTAATTACGGGTGCAGTAGTTGAAAAGACTTTCAACCCTAACGACAAATATCCGACAGCTTACATTGAGAGAAGAGACATGGAGTACAGCTACTCCGACGGCGATCTCTACTACTTCATGGACACTGAGACATGGGAGCAGATCCCGATCGGCAAATCAGTTCTCGGCGACAACTTCAAGTTCGTTAAGGAGAACATGGTATGTAGAATTCTTTCCTACAAGGGCAACGTTTTCGGTGTTGAGCCGCCGAACTTCGTAGACCTTAAGGTTACTGCTACAGAGCCTGGCTTCAAGGGCGACACAGCTACAAACGCTACAAAGCCTGCAACTGTTGAAACCGGCGCTGAAGTAAGAGTTCCTCTCTTCATCGATGAGGGCGAGGTTATTCAGATTGATACACGTACGGGTGAGTATCTCGGCCGTGCTTAATCAGTAAATATAACATCTGACATTATTATCACACGGAAGGTGGTTGCACAAATGGACATTAACGAAAAGGTTGCTTACATTCGAGGTCTTACTGACGGTTTGAAACTCAATGAGAACGACGATACAGTCAAGGTTCTGAATGCTGTTATCGATCTTTTGGAAGATCTTACCGATGAGATTACGGATCTCGGCGAGCTTTACGATGAGCTCAGCGAGCAGGTTGACGAAATTGATCAGGATCTCTCGATCGTAGAGGACGATCTCTATGACGTTGAAGAAGACGATGACTTTGATGATTTCGATGAGGACAGCGAATACTATGAAGTAGTTTGTCCGACCTGCGGAGATGAGATTTGTGTTTCCGAGGATATTCTTATCGAGGGCAGCATTGATTGCCCTAACTGCGGTGAGAATCTTGCTTTTGATTTTTCAACCCTTTCGGCTGACGATATCAACGGCAGCGACGACGAGGATTAATATTTATTAATTTATCTAACTTTTTACGGGGAGCAGATTTGCTCTCCGTATTTTTTTGTTGTTAATTTTTGATAAACAGAAAAGATTTATCGAAAAACGATAAAAATATATTGACAAATAATAATACATCTGGTATTATAGAGCTGTAAGAACTTGGATAAATCGGAAGGAGATTAAGTTATGCAGCACTATAAAAAATCTTTGATTTTTACTTTGATAATCGACAGGATAGGAATAGCCGTCTGGCTTTTGTGTATGTTTACGATTCCGTTCATCGCAAGGTGGTATGATATGTATTCAAATAAGGAATCTATTTTCGTGCAGTTCAATATTATCGTGTATCTCGCCATGATTCCGGCAGCGGTCATATTGATAATGCTGAACAGGCTTCTTTCCAATATAAGAAATGAAAAGGTTTTTGAAAGGAAAAACGTTTCATGCCTGAGAATAATATCATACTGTTGCTTTGTTATTGCAGGGCTGTCGCTTGTTATGGCGTATTGGAGACTGCTTGCAGGTGTTGTGTTTATTGCGTTTGCTTTTGTGGGGCTTCTGCTGAGGGTTCTGAAAAATGTTTTTGAACAGGCTGTCGTTCTTCGTGAAGAAAACGACCTCACGGTTTGAGGAGGGTGAGATAATGCCGATAGTGGTTAACATTGACGTTATGATGGCGAAAAGAAAAATCTCGGCAGGAGAGCTTGCCGAAAGGATTGGCATAACGCCTGCGAATCTGTCGATCCTGAAAAACAACAAAGCCAAGGCGATTCGATTTTCAACGCTTGAAAAGCTTTGTGAAGCGCTTGACTGTCAGCCAAGCGATATTTTGGAATATGTGAAGGAGTGAGCTTTTATGAGCGACAACGGGTGTTGGTATGAAAAAAATCAGTTGAATACAGCCGGAAACAATATCGGATATCAGAATAATTTTCCGATGAATCCATACTCTTCCGGCGGAGTGAATCAAGATTTCAACAGATTGACGCCTATGAAACCGGTGCGTGTTTATCATCGTTACGACAGGTTCTTTGCGGCAGCGGCGCTTGTTCTCGGTTTCATTATGATAAAGGTCGTTATTAACACGGCTTCGTCCGGAGGAGGATTTCTGACGACGGTGCTTTTTCTGGCTATAACGCTGTTCAATTATTTTTACTGCAAAAAATCCGGAATGATAGGATCGGGGGATACGAAGTTCATATTTTTAGCTGCGCTTGTTTTGTCGGGACTTTTTATTGTAACGGACAATTACTATGTAAAAACAATTGACTTCTGGCTTGTGACATTCAGCAACTTGTATTTTGTCTATGCAAGCTATAATTCAAACAACAACTCGATAATTCATAACCTTCTCAAAGCTGTTCTGATTTCGCCGTTCTGTGAGTTTTTAAGCCTTTTTGAAGCTCTTTTCAGCAAGCATGAAAAGACGGATAAAAACAGAACAGGCGGATTGAAAAGAAATGTTATTCCGGTCTTGCTTGGTCTTGCGTTCAGCATTCCTGTATGCGCCGCGGTTATGGTGCTTCTTTCGTCATCGGATCAGAATTTCGGAAGAATGTTCGGAAAAATAATAACGGAGTGTTTTGACAGATTTGTTGACAAATTCGTCGTAAATGCTTTTCTTTTTGTTTTTTCGATTCCGATAGGAATGTATATCTTTGGTGCGGTTTATTCACGTGCGTACAAAATGAATCATGAAACCGAGCTTGTACATGGCTCTAAAAAATCGAAAAGAATTCTTCCGTCGTCCGCCTGCAACGCATTTCTGACGCCTCTGATAATGATTTATACGGCGTTTGTACTGACTCAGATTTCGTATCTTTTTAATACTTTCGATACTCTTAATGAGAATTTCAGTTATTCCGAATATGCCAGAAGCGGATTTTTTGAGCTTTGTTTTGTAGCGATGATAAACCTTTCCGTTATTTCTGCGGTTATGTTTTTCATAAAGCTTAAAGACAGAAAGCTCCCTATGTCGGTAAAGCTATTCATAATCATGTTTTCTGTCCTTACGCTGTGTCTTATTGTGACGGCTCTCGTGAAAATGATGATGTATATAAATATTTACGGCATGACGCCTCTGAGAGTGTATACGTCGATATTTATGATTTATCTGTTTGTGCTTTTTATAGTTCTTATTTTCAAGCAGGTTAAATTCAGAATTTCGTTTACGAAAATTGCCTATAGCTTAGCCGTTTTTGCGATAGCGGCAATGTCGCTGATACCTGTTGACGGCTTAATCGCAAGCTATAACATCGAGAAATTCAAACAGGGAAAAATCGGCTGGATGGGCTATGCGGCTATGGAAGAGCTTGACGCATCAGCGGTGAGGGTTTTTGCCGGATGTGATTTTAAAGCGGTTAAGAAAAATTCGGATATCAATTATCCTGAAGATCATACGATTGAAAGATATTTCGAGTCAAAAGAAAATATCGGCGATATGGATATATATGATTTCAATCTTACGAGATATTTTGCGTCACTCATCGTAAAAGAGAAAACAGTTAAACAGGAAAATTATTAATACTCTTTTCCGTTAATCAAAAATTGGCATAAAAAACAGAGTGCTTCCGTTTTGGAAACACTCTGTTTTTTTATCAGTCGCCGAACAGCGGATAACTGTAAATGCCGCTTGCTTCATATTCCTCGCGGGAATTGAAAAGAATGTTGGCATCATAAAATGAAACGCAGTCAAGATCCGCAACGACAAAGTGGTCGAGAAGCTTGACGTTAAGCGATCTTAATGCTTGGCTTAGGTTTATTGTGGCTAAAATATCCGCTTTTGAAGGAAGGCTCGAACCGCTCGGGTGATTGTGAGATATGATAGCGTACCGTGCCGAATAACTGACGGCAAGCTCGCATATTTTTGTTATGTTTATGTCTGCGTTTGTAATATTGCCTTTGCTGACAATATCAAAGTAAAGCTCCCTGTATTTTGAATCCATAAGCAGAAGATAGACTATCTCGTTTTTCTTTCCGAGATATCTGTTTATAAACTTCTGAGGGAGATTATTCATGTCGACAATTGTATTTTCTTTATCATATTTGTCACTCATATATACACTGAGGAGCTCGGGGATATATTTAACCATAAAAGCTGCATTTTCAGAAAGACCCGATTTGCAGAGAACATCAAACGGTGCGTCGAAAACCGCCGAAATTGATCCGAATTTCTTGAGGAGCTGATGAGCGATAGGGTTGGTGTCTTTCATCGGAATTGCATAATAAAGGAGAACTTCAAGTATTTCATGTTCTTCGAGTGCTTCAATACCGAAATCACGAACAAATTTTCTTTTTCGGGCCCTGTGACCTGCATGCTCAGAATTTACTGCCATATTCTTTATTACTTCACTTTCCGTGGTAAATTTTTTTGTAAACTTTCTTAAAGAAACATTTAAAGTTGTTACTCACAATATATAAATTATATACCAAAGTGAAACAAAAATCAACATTTTATAACATAAAATGTTGATTTTTGTTATAAAATATATTCATCTGTGTCTTGTTTTTTAATACTATCGCTTAGTTTGTTTTAACGGTGTCAGAAAACCATAGTAAGGCTTATGCGTTTTTTTGATGTGTCCACAGACAGAACCTTCACGTTGACGATATCTCCTACCTTCAGAACCTCGCTCGGGTGTTTTATGTATTTGTCGCATATCTGAGAAATATGTACGAGTCCGTCCTGATGAACTCCGATATCAACGAATACCCCGAAATCGATAACGTTCCGCACGGTACCTTTGAGTTCCATGCCTTCCTTTAAATCCTTGATGTCAAGAATGTCGCTTCTGAGCATAGGCGCAGGAAGTTCGTCACGGGGATCTCTTCCGGGTTTTGAAAGCTCTTTTGTAATGTCGATAATTGTGGGAATACCGATTCCGATTTTTTCGGAAATCTCTCTTATGCTGTTTCGGCTCAGGCGTGCGGAAATATCGGTGAATTTCAATTCGCTTAAGTCATTTTTTGTGTAGCCGAGAATGTCGAGAAGCTTCTTTGTGGAATCGTAGCTTTCGGGGTGAATGCCCGTGTTGTCGAGAGGGTTTTTGCTTTCGGAAACTCTGAGGAATCCTGCGCACTGTTCGAATGCCTTAGGGCCGAGTTTCGGAACCTTCTTAAGCTCCGCTCTCGAGGTGAAAGCGCCGTTTTCTTCTCTGTATGCGACAATGTTTCTGCATACAGTATCGCTAAGTCCCGAAACCCTCGAAAGCAGGGCTGGGGACGCTGTGTTGAGGTCAACACCGACAGAGTTAACGCAGTCCTCGACAACTCCGTCAAGCGACTCTCCAAGCTTTTTCTGAGGCATATCGTGCTGGTACTGACCGACGCCTATAGCTTTAGGTTCGATTTTTACAAGCTCCGCAAGCGGATCCTGAAGACGTCTTGCAATTGATACGGCACTTCTCAGAGTGAGGTCAAGCTCCGGAAGCTCGGAAGCCGCAAGCTTTGATGCGGAGTAAACCGACGCGCCGGCTTCGCTGACTACCATGTAGTAAATCTTTTTGTCACATTCCTTGATTACGTCAGCGGCGAACATTTCTGTCTCCTTGCTTGCGGTTCCGTTTCCGATTGAAATGATGTCTACGTCATGTTTTTTTATGAGCTCAAGAAGCTTCAGCTTTGAGTTTTTTACCTGCTCCTTTGAATGGGTAGGGTAGATTACAGCCGTGTCGAGAACCTTTCCGGTCGGATCAACTACAGCGACCTTGCAGCCCGTGCGGTACCCCGGGTCAAGACCGAGAACCACTTTTCCTTTTACAGGCGGCTGCATGAGAAGCTGCTTCAGATTAAGCGCAAAAACCTTTATTGCACTCTCGGACGCTTTTTCGGTAAGCTCGTTTCGTACCTCTCTCTCGATTGAAGGATAGATGAGCCTTGAGTATGCGTCGTCACAGGCGTTTTTGACAAGCTTTGTGCTCTCTCCGTCACCGTGGAGAGTACGACTGTAAATCGATTCAAGCGATTTTTCAGTGTCGTTGGAAACGTTAACCTTCAGGATACCTTCTTTTTCACCTCGATTGATTGCGAGGATTCTGTGGTTAGGGATTTTTGAAACAGCCTCATTGAAGCTGTAATATTGAGTGTAGACGCTGTCGCTTTCTTCGTCGACAGCCTTGACCTCCACAATACCTTTTTTGTTGGCGATGGAACGGACATTCTTTCTGATTTCGGCATCGTCCGAAACCTGTTCCGCAATTATATCCATTGCGCCTGCAATTGCACTTTCCGAATCTTCAACGCCCTTTTCGGCGTCGATATATTTTTCGCTTTCACAAAAAGGCGAAAAACCGGGTTTCTGTTCCAGAATTGCGGCGGCAAGCGGTTCAAGTCCTTTTTCCTTTGCGATTGAAGCCCTCGTTTTTCTTTTGGGTTTGAAGGGGCGGTAGATATCCTCAAGCTCGCTGAGAATATGCGCCTTGTCGAGAGCCCGGGAAATTTCGTCGGTGAGCTTTTCCTGAGCGGCGATAAGCTCGCGGATTTCCTCTCTTCGCTTGTCGAGATTTCTGTAATATTCGAGCTTTTCTGAAAATTCTCTTATCAGCTGGTCGTCCATCGAACCGTGCATTTCTTTTCGGTAACGTGCTATAAACGGAATTGTGTTTCCCTCGTCGAGAAGATTTATGATATTTTGAGCATAGCTTTCCTGAATTTTAAACTCTTCTGAGAGTATCTTTGAATAATCCATTTTTACCTCCGGATTTCATTGATTGTTGTTATTATACAATATAATTATATCACATCCCAAGCCGGTTGTACAGAAAACTTTGTCCGATAATATCAGAGTGTTTTTTGAGAAACAAATTATTTACAACGATTTGACAGTATGATAAAATATATATAATACTTTATCGGAAAAAGGTGGAGCACAGTGGATAATATTAAACGGATATATCCGGATTTCTATAAAAACTTCAAATGTTTGGCAGGCGCTTGCCCCGATACCTGCTGCAGGGATTGGGACGTTGTTGTTGACGATGAATCATACGAATTCTATTCAGGGGTTGAAGGCGAGTTCGGAGAAAGGCTCAGGAGCTGTATGAAAATTGACTCGGAGGGCGACAGGATTTTTATATTCGAAAACAATTTCTGTCCCTTTCTGAGCAGAAACTGGCTCTGTGAAATTCAGATGCGTTTCGGGGAGGAGCACGTTTGCGATACCTGCCGTGAGTTTCCGAGAATCAGTCAGGACTATACGGAATTTATCGAATACATGCTGTCTATCGCATGTCCCGAAGCGTGCAGGCTGGTTCTTTCAAAAACAAACGATTTCAAGTGTATCGGGGATTTTAAGGTTAAAAATTTTGACAACGGCTACTCCGTAGATTTTATGAATTTCCTTTTGAAAGCGAGGGCGTTGACCGCAGATATTTTCAGAACCGATAAGGTGAAGTTTTCGGAACAGCTCGGGGAATGTATCGCTTTCACGGAGTATGTTCAGGAGCTGATTGACGATGAGATTTTCGATATAAACAAGCTTTACTGCTTTAAATACACAGCCTGCGGTTCTGAGAAAAAGAGCCGTAAATTTGTTTTTGAGATGCAAAAAAACTTGGAGGTAATGGACAAAAACTGGCATGATTTCGTGCAGGATTCATCGGGCTCGGTTTTGAGTGAAAATGAGGATACCGATGAAGAATACAGAAGATTGGCGCTGTATTATATTTACAGATACTATCTGAACGCAATCGCAAGCTATGATATTATCACAACGGTAAAGATGATATATTGCGCATATGCTGTCTGTTCGGCGGTTATGGCGAAGAACGGAGCCGAGAACTCCTTTGAAAGACGTGTTATGGTAATTCACAAATACTCAAAAGAGGTTGAGCATTCTCTTGAAAATATTGAGTATATGACGGACGAGTTTCTTATGAATCCAGACTTTTCCTCGGAAAATATACTGAAAACTCTTTAGAATAAAAAGATAATCCCCGTACAGGCTTTCAAAGCTGAAAGCTCTGTTCGGGGATATTTTTTTGTAAATTATAGCTCACATCTGCCTTCAAGCGCTCTCGCCAGAGTGACTTCGTCGGCATATTCGAGATCTCCTCCGACAGGAATTCCGTAAGCAAGTCGAGTGACCTTAACTCCCAACGGTTTAAGCAGTCTCGAAATGTATATAGCCGTGGTTTCACCCTCGGCGGTTGCGTTTGTTGCCATGATAACCTCTTTGACGTCGTCCTCCTGAACGCGCTTGACAAGCTCTTTTATGCTGAGCTGATCCGGTCCAACCCCGTTGAGGGGGGAGATGACTCCGTGAAGAACGTGATACATCGCCGAATATTCCTGAGTTTTTTCAAGCGCAACAACGTCCTTCGGATCTTCAACAACACATACGGTGCTTCTGTCTCTTGTGGGGCTCTTGCAGATAGGGCATAGCTCATCATCTGTGAGATTGCAGCACTTCTTGCATTTGTGAATACTGTCGTGAGCGTCGGTTATTGCCTTCGAAAAAGCGACAGCGTCTTCTTTCGGCATCGACAAAACATAATATGCGAGTCTCTGAGCGGTTTTTGCTCCGATGCCCGGAAGCCTGTTGAACTGGTCTATGAGCCTTGCCAGAGCAGGCGCCTGAAATCCTGCCATGATCAGAACAATCCCGGCATATTAAGTCCACCTGAGATCTTTGTCATAACCTCTTCCTTCTCGGTAGCCGCTGATCTGAGCGCTTCGTTCGTTGCAGCCATAACGAGATCCGTGAGCATTTCGATATCCTCAGGGTCTACAACCTCGGGTTTGATATCGATTTTCTTAACTTCCATACCGCCCGTAACAGTTACGACAACAGCCTCGCCGCCTGCTGCTGCAGTGTACTCCTTAGCTTCAAGCTCGGTGCTTGCAGCGTCCATTTCCTCCTGCATTTTCTGAGCCTGTCTTGCGAGCTGCTGCAAATTTGCCGGTGCTCCGCCGCCGCTGTATCCCTTTGGTACTCTTGCTTTCATTTTTTAATCCTCCATAATATGTAAATTGATTTTTTAATTGCAGGTCGTGGTATCGGTTATTCCTCAATTGTGACCTTTATATCTGAATTTGAGATGTGCTCAATAAATTCATCAAGTTTATCCTTAGGCCTGCTTGCGGCCTGAGTTTCGTTTCTTCTGTAGGGGCCGAGTTTGTAATTCTTTCCCGTAACCTCTTTGATCGCCGCTCTCATTTTCTCACGCTGACTCTGATTGCGAAGATGCTTGAACGGAGTGTCGTCCTTTGCGTCAATAAGAATGTAGTTGCCCGAAATGTAAGCGGTTGTGTCCCTGAATGCCGCAGCGGTCGTTCTCGTATGATTTTTCATAGCCTCGAGAACATCTTCCCATTCCTGCATCGGAACAGCGTTCGCACTGAGCTGTTCGATCGTTGACTGAGAGCCTGAAACCGGAGGAGTGGGGATAGGGACCTGGACGCTGACTCTTTCGGGTTTCGGCTCCGTGACCGGTTCGTTTGATTCCGGAGTTTCCGGTTCCTCTTTTTTTTCTGCATCGATGGGAATGCTTTCTCTTGGAACAGAAGGCGTATGAGAATTTTCATAAGAGGTGCTGTCACTTACGGAAATTTTTTCCGCAGCAGCCGGCTGAGCAACTGTGCTTAATCCGAGTCTTACCGAGCGTTCAAGCTTTTCTATTCTTGAAATCACGGCACCGATATCGGTAGAAAGCTTCGGGTTGCAAAGCTTTATCATGCAGGTTTCAAACTCGATTTTGTTGTTTCCGCCCCGGAACATTTTTTCGAGCGAAGCCTGAAGAACGTCAATGCAGTATACAATCTGAGTAAGCGAAATACTTTCCGCCTGGAGCCTTGCCTGTTCGATCTCCTCGGGCGACATGATGATCAGTTCCGAAGCGCTCTTTTTCATCGTTTTGAGAAGCATGAGCGTGCGGAAATGTTCGGTAAGTTCCTCACAGAGTCGTGAAATACTTTTCGAAGCCTTGTGCAGTTCGTTGACAGTATTTATCGCAAGAGGAACATCCTCGTTTTTTACCGCCTCGGCAAGAGTGAAAAGATAGTCCCTTCCGGCAAGTCCCGTTGCTTCTCTGACGACCGCCGAATCAATATTTTCCGACAGTCCTATGCACCTGTCCAGAATGGAAAGAGCGTCACGCATGGCGCCGTCTGCGACCGCAGCGATAAGCATAGCCGCATTCCGGTCAAGCGAAACTTTTTCTTCGGAGGCGATATATTCAAGTCTGTCGGCAATGTCCTCGGGAGAAATTCTGTTGAAATCGAATCTCTGACACCTTGAGAGAATTGTTGCAGGGAGCTTGTGAACCTCCGTTGTTGCGAGAATAAAAACGACGTGTGACGGCGGTTCCTCAAGCGTTTTCAGAAGCGCATTGAAAGCGCCTGTCGTAAGCATGTGAACCTCGTCGATGATGTAGACCCTGTATTTCGCTTCGGCAGGGGTGAACATAACCTCGTCGAGAACGTCACGGATATTGTTGACGCTGTTGTTCGAAGCGGCGTCCATTTCGACAACGTCCATGATGCTGCCCTTTGAAATTCCGGCGCAGTTCTCACATTTTCCGCACGGCTCGCCGTCGGTGAGATTAAGACAATTCACTGCTTTTGCGAGGATCTTCGCACAGGTCGTTTTTCCGGTTCCTCTCGAGCCGGTGAAAAGGTAGGCGTGAGAAATCCTTCCGGATCTGATCTCGTTTTTGAGTGTTGAGGTAACGTGAGGCTGTCCGATTACGTCGGCGAAACCCATTGGCCGCCATTTTCTGTAAAGAACACGATACAACATCATCACCTCTTTGCCAAAATAAAAAATCCATATACTTTGATATACGAACGACAGACTTACTGCATCGCAGAGGGCAACTCCGTTTAATGCTGCTCGGTTCCCCGCCTGACATGGTTCCCGGCGCCCTATCGCACAGGACCTGCCGCCCGCATATAAAAATATATGGACTTTTGATCGCTTATTAATTATACAATATCCGCTCGGAAAAATCAATAGTTTTTGTAAATTTTATTTTGTATTAATATTTTTATGTGTTTTGAAAATAATGAAAGTACGGATATAATGCAGAGGTTTCCTTAAATGTTAAAAAAATATTAAGAATTATTTGATGAAATATTGACAAAAAGCTCGGATTGTAGTATAATATTAGACAGTTTGAGGGTAATAATAATTACTCAGAACAGGACGACAGTTATATGTTGTCCTGTTTTTTTATGTTTTATGATTGACAAATGCAGAAAACAGCGAGATAATATTATCGATGTTTTATGTTACTGCGGTGAAACCGGATTAGAGTATAAAAAGTCCGGTGAGCAGGATAGAGAGAAACCCTTCCCCGTAAAAGTCCCTTTCCTCGGGCGGTGGTTTATGTCAAGAATATGTTCGGAATCGGGGTAAAAAAGTATGAAAAGTCCGGTGAGTGGGATAGAGAGAAA
>CAMHNT010000049.1 GCA_946186535.1 uncultured Clostridia bacterium | reverse complement strand
TCAGAAAAATTATGCTCAAAAATCCGCATATCTCAGTTTTTAAACAGGCTCTAAATAAATTTCGCAAAAGCCGATAATCTTTTATTCAACCTCGTAACCCTTATCAACTACTGCCTTTTTAAGCTCGTCAACATTAACCTCGCCCTTTGCTTTAACAACCGCCGTGCCTTTCTCGTGGCTTACCTCGGCGCTCTCAACTCCCGAAAACTCTTCAAGCGCTTTCTTAACCGTTGCCTCGCAGTGCGGACACATCATGCCCTTAATGTTCAATGTGATTTCCATAGTGTTTTGCTCCTTTTCAATTTTTATTTCCTCTGTGGGATTAATTTTTTTATCTCTCTTTGAACTGTGAATGTCAAAGAAATTCAATCTCAGCGCATTAGTCACAACGCAAAAGCTCGACAAACTCATCGCTGCCGCTCCGAACATCGGGTTAAGCTGCCAGCCGAAAAGATGTATATACACCCCTGCCGCAAGCGGAATACCTATTACATTGTAAATGAATGCCCAGAAAAGATTTTCGTGAATATTTTTCAAAGTTCTGCGGCTTAGTCTGATTGCTGCCGGAACATCGCTCAAACGGCTTTTCATAAGAACGACATCAGCCGCATCTATCGCAATATCTGCGCCTGCGCCAACAGCAATTCCCACGTCTGCGCTCGTCAAAGCCGGCGCATCGTTTATGCCGTCCCCGACCATTGCAACTTTGCCGTACTCTTTAAGTTTAGTTATAACACGCTCTTTGCCCGACGGAAGAACCTCTGCGACGACCTCGTCCACCCCTGCAAGCTTACCGATAACATTTGCCGTCTTCTCGTTATCGCCCGTAAGCATTACAACGTGAATACCCATATTTTTTAGTTCTGCAATTGCTTTTGCGCTGTCATCTCGGATAGTATCGGCAACAGCAATAATTCCGAGAATTTTGTCACCCTTAGCGAAGTACAGCGGAGTTTTCCCCTCTGCCGACAGACTTTCACCGTGCGCCGCAAGCTCTTTAGGGATAGCTCCGACCTTTGAAATCATTTTCAAATTGCCGCCTGTGAGAGTATCTATGTTATGCCGAGCTTTAACGCCGCTGCCCGACATCGCTTTGAAATCCGTGACTTCATATGCCGTGATGTTCTCAGACTCCGCTTTTGACGTAACTGCTTTTGCAAGAGGGTGTTCGCTGTTCTTTTCAAGCGAATACGCAAGCTTTAGAAGTTCCTCTTTCGAGATACCCTCTATAGGTATAATATCCGTGACTTCGGGAGTACCGTTTGTGACAGTGCCTGTCTTGTCAAGCGCAATAATTTGAGTTCTGCCTGTCGTTTCGAGGGACTCGGCGGTTTTGAACAAAATACCGCTTTTTGCTCCCATGCCGCTGCCTACCATAATCGCAACGGGTGTGGCAAGACCCAATGCGCACGGACAGCTTATTACAAGCACCGACACCGCCCTTGCAACCGCAAAGCCGACCGTCTGACCCACCAAAAGCCAAACCGCAAGCGTCACAAGCGCAATCGAAATCACAACAGGCACGAACACTCCCGAAACCTTATCGGCAATTTTTGCAATAGGCGCTTTTGTAGCCTGAGCGTCGCTGACGGTTTTAATGATTTGCGCAAGGGTAGTATCTTCGCCTACTCTTGTTGCCTGACAGCGAATAAAGCCCGACTGATTAATTGTCGCTGCGGAAACGCTGTCGCCGCAAGCCTTATCAACGGGGATACTTTCGCCTGTGAGAGCCGACTCGTTCACGGCGCTTGAACCGCTCACGACAACTCCGTCAACAGGGATACTCTCCCCCGGCCGCACAACGAAAATGTCGCCTTTTTTGACCTGCTCTGCGAGAACTGTTTTTTCCTCGCCGTCAACTTCAAGAACGGCGGTTTTCGGCGTAAGGCTGATAAGACCTTTTAGCGCGTCCGTAGTTTTGCCTTTGGAGCGGGCCTCCAGCATTTTGCCGACTGTTATCAGTGTGAGAATCATAGCCGCCGACTCGAAGTAGAACTCGTGCATATAAGACATAACCGCATCGGAATTGCCTTTGACCTGCGCGTCCGTCATTGCGAAAAGAGCGTAGGTACTGTACGCAAACGAGGCAGCCGAGCCGAGAGCCACGAGTGTATCCATATTGGGCGAACGGTGAAACAGACTTTTAAAACCGCTTATAAAGAATTTCTGATTTATAACCATGA
Source organism: uncultured Clostridia bacterium (assembly GCA_946186535.1). Classification (GTDB taxonomy): domain Bacteria; phylum Bacillota; class Clostridia; order Oscillospirales; family Acutalibacteraceae; genus RUG592. The sequence goes on along the minus strand of CAMHNT010000049.1, from coordinate 9,350 downwards.
CAACCGCCGCAAGGATAAGCTGCGCAAGACCCATTGCAGCGTGATTATTTTCAAAAAAGCGTGGGAGAGGAAATCCCCACATCATATGTCCCATTGAAAAGTACATCAGCGCAAGCAGAAATACAAGCGATGATATAAGACGTTTTTTCAAAACGGGAGTTTCGGTGTCTTTTAAAGCGTTGTCTTCGGAAACGGAAATTTTTTCCGCGCCCTTTAGGCTTGCGCCGTAGCCGGCTTTTTCGACAGCGGAAATTATGTCGCCCGACGATGCCGAGCCCTCAACGCCCATTGAGTTCGTGAGAAGACTGACAGAGCAGGAGATTACGCCGTTCACGGAGGAAACGGCTTTTTCTACTCTGGCGCTGCATGCGGCGCAGCTCATGCCGGTTATATTGTATTGTTCCATAATTTCACCTCTGTATTTATGTTTATTATTTTTCAGCCGCTATCCACAAATTAAGGAAATATCAAAAATTCAGGAAATGGATTTTGTCGCGCTATGTCCGGTTTTTATAATATTTCGCCGCATTCAAAAAAACGCTTAAATTGCGGACAGTAATTTTTCAGCCGATATTATTTCATAAGCTTTTGAAGAACTTTTACAAGCTCATCGACAGTTTCGTCATTGCCGTTTCTGATGTCCTCGGCAACGCACGTTTTTATATGACACGCAAGCAGCTCCTTATTGAACGAATTAAGAGCCGATGTCACCGCCGCAACCTGAGTAAGAATATCGGTGCAGTAGGCGTCTTTTTCAATCATGCCTTTTATTCCCCTCACCTGACCCTCTATACGGTTCAGGCGGTTAATCAGGGCTTTTTGCTCCTCGTCCGTTCTGTGTCTGGTTTTATGCGAACAGCCGCAATTATTATTTTCCATTATAATACCCCCTACAGGTATATTATATACCTCTCGGGGGTATTTGTCAAGATATTTTTTTATATTTTCAGATTTTTTTGAAAATCCGTCCTCTATTAGATTTTCACTCTTTATCGTAATTTATGTTGATTCTGTCAAAGCAAAAAAAGTCGTCCGCATTTCTGCAAACGACTTTTCTGGTGGGAACAACAGGGCTCGAACCTGTGACCCTCTGCTTGTAAGGCAGATGCTCTCCCAGCTGAGCTATGCTCCCGAGTTTTCTGAGAACATGTTTATTATAGCATATTTCTGACTGAATTTGTTAATAAAATGTGAATTTTTGCGACTTAAATATTTAAATATATTTTATATAAATTTTTTAAAAAGGACTTGACAAATACCCTATAGGGGTATATTATATACCTATAGGGGGTATTTGAAGCGATTGAATACCCGAGACATTGAAAAATTTTTCGGGAAAGTCGGGTGAAGGCTATGAAAGAGAATAAGAGCAAGAAAAAAACGAAATCAAAAGAAAAGATCGTTTCGGAAAATAACCCGGAGGCTGCTGCCGAAGAGTGTTCCGGGGAGAAGGAATGCTGTGAGAATGAAACGAAAAAGTGCTGTTCTCACAAAACGAAGGAAAGAAGCGAAGAGGAATATAAATGCCTCATAAATCGGCTGAACCGAATTGAGGGGCAGATAAGAGGAATCAAAGGCATGGTTGAAAGCAATGCATACTGCACAGATATTCTGATACAGGTTTCGGCTGTTAATTCGGCGCTTAATTCGTTTAATAAGGAGCTTCTGGCGAGTCATATCAGAACGTGCGTTGCCGATGATATCCGTACAGGAAATGACGAAACTATAGATGAGCTTGTGACGATACTCCAGAAGCTTATGAAGTGACAGCGATCATGTCGGAAGTGCGTACGGGAATCGGGGTAAAAAAGTCGGAAAAGTCCAATGAGTCGGGTAGATAGAAACCCTGACGCCTTAAGTACGCACCCTCGGGCGATGGCTTGTGTAAAGAGTATGTTCGGAATCGGGGTAAAAAAAGAAACTCTGACGCCTTAAGTCCGCAGCCTCGGGCGATGACTCGTGTAAAGAATGTGTTCGGAATCGGTGTAAAAAAAGGAGGGAGATTATGGAGCAGTATAATGTTATGGGAATGAGCTGTGCGGCTTGCAGTGCGAGGGTTGAGAAGGCTGTTTCGGCTGTTGACGGCGTTACATCGTGTTCGGTGAGCTTGCTTACAAATTCGATGGGCGTTGAGGGAACGGCTTCGCCGAAGGATATAATTGCCGCCGTTGAGGCTGCCGGTTATGGTGCAAGCGTTAAGGGGACTGAGAGTAAGGCGGCTGACGACAGCTCACTTAAGGATACGGAAACTCCGACTCTGAGGAAAAGACTGATTTCTTCGCTTGTGTTTCTGATTGTGCTGATGTATTTTTCAATGGGGCATACCATGTGGGGGTTCCCGCTGCCGCCGTTCTTTGACGGCAATCATGTTGCCATGGGTATTGTCCAGATGCTTTTGGCTTCAATCGTTATGGTTATAAATCAGAGGTTTTTTATAAGCGGCTTCAGAAGTCTGATTCATCGTGCGCCGAATATGGATACGCTCGTTGCGCTCGGCTCATCGGCGTCTTTTCTTTACAGTACATTTGCGCTTTTTGCTATGACCGACGCTCAGTTAAAGAGCGATACGGATACGGTCATGGGGTATATGCACGAGTTCTATTTTGAATCGGCGGCTATGATACTGACGCTGATAACAGTCGGAAAAATGCTTGAGGCACACTCAAAGGGCAGGACCACCGACGCTTTGAAAAATCTCATCGGTCTGACTCCGAAAACGGCTGTTGTTCTGAGCGGAGGAGAGGAAAAGACGGTGCCTGTCGAACAGGTGAAAAAGGGAGATGTTTTTGTTGTAAGACCCGGCGAAAGTATTCCTGTTGACGGCGTGATAATTGACGGTTCGAGTGCCGTTGATGAGTCGGCACTGACAGGTGAAAGTATTCCTGTTGACAAGACTGTCGGCGATTCGGTTTCTGCGGCAACGCTCAATCAATCGGGATTTATCCGATGTGAAGCTGCACGTGTCGGAGAGGATACTACGCTTGCACAGATCATAAAAACAGTAAGCGACGCTGCGGCGACAAAAGCGCCTATCGCAAAGGTTGCGGATAAGGTTTCGGGTGTGTTTGTGCCTGTCGTTATTTCGATTGCGCTGGTGACGCTGGCTGTCTGGCTGATTGCCGGGGAAACGGTTGGATTTGCGGTTGCGAGAGCCGTTTCCGTTCTTGTTATAAGCTGTCCGTGTGCGCTCGGTCTTGCAACTCCTGTTGCAATAATGGTCGCAAACGGCAAGGGTGCAAAGAACGGTATACTTTTCAAAACCGCGGAATCTCTTGAAATAACCGGCAGAACTCAAATAGTAGCGCTCGACAAGACAGGCACCATAACGAACGGTACGCCCGTTGTGACGGATATTATACCTTATGGGGGTATATCGGAAAAGGAGCTTTTAACTCTTGCATATTCTCTTGAAAAAAACAGCGAACATCCGCTTGCGAAAGCTGTCTCCGAAAAAGCTGCCGAAATGAATTTAACGGCGGCAGAGGTTGAGGATTTCAAAGCTTTGTCGGGCAGCGGATTGAACGCAAAGCTGAACGGCGATGAGCTGACGGGAGGCAATCTGAAGCTTATCATGGGAAAGTGCAGTGTTTCGCAGGAGATTGAATCGAAAGCGGAAAGTCTTTCGGAGGAAGGAAAAACACCGCTGTTCTTTGGAAGAAACGATGAAATTCTGGGTATAATAGCAGTTGCGGATACTATCCGCGAAGAGAGCGCGGAAGCAATTTCCGAGCTTAAAAATATGGGTATTCATGTTGTTATGCTGACAGGAGACAACGTGAAAACGGCTGAGGTTATAGGCGAGCTTGCCGGAGTTGACGAGGTTGTGGCAGGGGTTATGCCCGACGGCAAGGAACGTGTTATAAAGCAGCTCAAGGAGTACGGTAGAGTTGCGATGGTCGGCGACGGCATAAACGACGCACCCGCACTCACGAGAGCAGATGTCGGAATTGCAGTGGGCGCAGGTACGGATATTGCTATTGATGCGGCTGATGTTGTGCTTATGAAAAGCCGTCTTAGCGATGTTCCGGCGGCTGTCAGACTGAGCCGCAAGACTCTGAAAAATATTCATGAAAATCTTTTCTGGGCATTCATATACAATATTATCGGAATTCCGCTTGCCGCCGGGGTTTATATCGGTATATCCGGCTGGCAGCTCAATCCGATGTTCGGAGCGGCGGCGATGAGTCTTTCGAGCTTCTGTGTTGTTTCGAATGCGCTGAGATTGAATCTCTTTGATATCGGAAGTACCAAAGGGGATAAAAAAATCAAACCTACCGAAAAAATCAAAATCGAAAAGGAGCAGATCAATATGGAATTAACATTGAAAATCGACGGAATGATGTGCCCTCACTGTGAGGCAACGGTAAAGAAGGCTCTCGAGGAGTTCGCTCAGGTTGAGAGTGCCGAGGTCAGCCACGAAAAAGGAACGGCAGTCGTTAAGCTTAGCGGTGAAATTGACACGGCAGAGCTGAAAAAGGCGGTCACAGACAAGGGATATACGGTCCTTTGATTTTTTGAATTTATTTCAGACAGAAGCTTTCGCCCGGTGGTTTTACCGGGCGATTTTCTGTTGAGTGTATTTTATTTTCTGAGTATAAAAAGTATAAATCTCACATCATCTTCCCATAATCCCTATAGAAAATTTAGGGTGGGATTTTAAAATGAAGTTTATTGATAAGGTTTTTATTTTTCTGAACAGTGATGTGTTTTCAAAGGCGAGCAGGCTGGTTTTGAAATCCGTTATATGTGGATTTGTTGTGTGTTCAGCCGTGAGTATGACGGGATTTGACGCACAGTCAAAGGAGATATCTGACGATGTTTTCCGTCTGCATATTCTTGCGAATTCCGACAGCGAAAAAGATCAGAATCTGAAGCATTCTGTCCGTAAAGTGGTACAGGAGATGTGTTATAATATATATGACGGAGCAAAAAACAGGGACGATGCCGAGAGGATAATCGGCGAAAAGCTTCCTAAAATTGTTGAAGCGGCACAGGAAGAGGTTTACAGGCTCGGTTTTGACTATCCGGTTAAAGGCGAAATAGTAAAGGATATGTATTTTACAAACAGGGTTTATGATAATATCACTCTCCCCGCAGGAGATTATGACGCACTCAGAATTACGATAGGCAGCGGCGAGGGACATAACTGGTGGTGCGTTATGTTTCCGCCGATCTGCATAAGCGCCGCAGACAACGACGCCGATATTTCCGATGTTCTCGACGAGGCTCAGACAGAGCTTGTAACGGACAAAAAGTATGAAATAAAATTCAAGGTTTATGAATGGTATCAGGATTTAATGGAGAAGATTTGATTTATTTATGATTTGTATACAAAAAACGGCTGATATATGGTATAATGTTCTAAGCGAAAGGATTTTACAATGAATTTATAGTTAAGGGCTTCGTTATTAGAGTGAAAAGGTTCGATAAAGTCCAAGGAGTAGAATAGATGAAAAGCTGCCCGGGAATCCTTCCTATCCTCGGGCGATGAATTAATGTCAAGAGTAACTTCGGAATCGTATTAAAAAGGAGTAAAAAGGTTCGATAAAGTCCAAGAAGTTGGATATATGAAAAACTGCCCGGGAATCCTTCCTATCCTCGGGCGATGATTAATGTCAAGAGTAACTTCGGAATCGGGGTAAAAAAGGAGGTAAATAAATGATTTATTTTGTTCAGGGACGGAGCGGTACGGGAAAGACCGCTTATGTTTCAAACATACTCGGAGAGCTTGCGAAAAATGGCGGCAGCAGGCTGCTGTATCTTATGCCGGAGCAAAGCTCGTTCGAGAGTGAAACTGCATTTTTAAGACAGCTTGGTCCCGGTGTTTCGAGAAACATTAACGTTATGTCGTTCACACGACTTTATGATATGGTTATGCGGAAAACGGGGGGCATTTCGGGCACTCCGATCGATGACGGCGTGAGGAAAATTCTGATGTCGCTGGCGCTCGAGGACTGCGTGGACAGGCTCGAGGTTTACGGCAAACAGGCGATGAAGCCTCAGCTTGCAGATCTTATGCTGAGCGCTGTCAAGGAGTTTAAAATGTGCGGAATCTCAACCGACGATCTTAGGGAGAAAGCCGCAAAAACAAAGGGTACGGACCTTTCAAAAAAGCTTTCCGAGGTGTCTCTCGTCACGGATGTTTACAATGCGCATATCGCAAAAAGCTACATTGACCCTCTCGACAACAACTCAAGGCTTGAAAAGCGGCTGAGAGAGGTAAAGTTTTTTGAGGGTTATACGGTCGTGGTCGACGATTTCAGCGGATTTACCGCACAGGAGCAGAGAATTCTCGATCTGATAATGGAGCAGGCGAAGGATTTTTACATAACGCTTTGTATGGATCCCGAGTGCGACGACGAGCTTTTCTTTACGGTCGGAAGAACCAAAAAGAGAATCATTCAAAGTGCAAGAAGACTGGGGCTTGAAATAGCTTCTCCGATAGGCCTCAAGGAGAATTTCAGAACAAAAAGCGATGAAATCAAACGTGTTGAAAGCTTTATATATCGCATAGGCGACATACCCTGTGAGGGTATGGACGAAAACGAAAATATACCTACAGGGGGTATTTCGGAGGACGTGACTATAGGTGTTGCAAGCGATATTTTTGAGGAGTGCGAGTATATTGCGGAGAATATAAAAAGACTTGCGCTCGGCGGAGAATGCAGGTATAAGGATATTGCGGTTGTATGCAGAAACAGCGACAGCTACAGAGGAATTCTGGACACTGTTTTTGAACGCTATGATATTCCTTATTTTATGTCAAAGCCTCAGCCCGTTGACAGCAAGCCGATCATGCTTCTTGTGATTTCGGCTTTTGAATATATTATGAATCAGAACGACAGTGAAAAGCTGTTTGCTATTGCGAAGAGCGGCCTTGTGGGCTTAAGCGATTATGAAACGGCTTTGCTTGAAAATTATGCTTATATCTGGAGTCTGAACGGAAGGAAATTTGAACAGCCGTTTTCTGCAAACCCCGACGGCTACGGCGATGATTTTTCGGATGAGGCACACGAAAGGCTCATAGAAATAAACAGTGCCAGAGAGAAGCTCATAGTGCCGCTTCTGAGGTTCAGGGAAAAGCTTCGGGAGGCGGACGCTCTCGGTATCTCGACCGCTGTTTATGAGCTTCTGATTGATTATGACGTGCCTGAAATGCTTAAAAAGGATTCACAGGTCAAGGGCTATGAGGAGTATTCAAACGAGGAGGTCAGGCTGTGGGATCTGCTTATGGATATCCTCAACAAAATGTACCTTTCGCTCGGGGAGCGTGCGGTGACAGTGAAGCGGTATTATGAGATTCTGAAAACGGTTATCCGCTCATACGAAATCTCGGATATCCCTCAGACTCTCGATCAGGTCCTCGTCGGAACGGCGAACAGCGTCAGGCTTTCTTCGCCGTATGCTGTGTTTGTTATCGGCGCCGTAAACGGTGAGTTTCCGCACAATCCTGTTTCAGGAGGTGTGTTCAACGATGCGGAGAGAAGAAGCCTTATCAGTATGGAGCTTCCCGTTTACGACGCTGTGGCGGAGCTGTTTATGCAGGAAAAGTTTCTGGTTTACAATGCAGTTTCAGCACCTGTCAGCAAGCTTTTTGTCACATATCCTACGGGTGACTTAAGCGGCGGCAAGCTTCAGCCGTCCTCGATAGCAACCGAAATCAAGCGTATTTTACCGAACGTCAGGACGGAGATCATTTCGTTTATTCCCGATATCGATCGTATCCGAAGCGAGAAATCCGCCTTCGAAAAATGCGCTTCCGGATACCGTAAGAATGATTCTCTGAGCGCGGCTCTGAGGGAATATTTCGGGGGAAATCCCGAATACGTAGACAGACTTTCGGCTGTCGAAAAGGTTATTAAAAGGAACGACATAAAGCTTTCCGACAGAAAAATTGCGGCTGCGCTTTTCGGCAGAGACAAGAATCTTTCGGCTTCTCAGGTTGAAAAATTCTATATGTGCCGTTTCCAGTATTTCTGTACATACGGGCTCAGGCTGAAGGAGCGCAGACGTGCTCAGATAGGCGCAATAGAGTTCGGAAATCTCGTGCATTATCTGCTCGAAAATATTATTGCGGAGTACAAGCGAAACGATTATATAAGTCTCTCGGACGATGAGCTGGAGGTGCTTCTTGACGAGTATCTCAGGAAATATATAGCCGAATTTCTGGGCGGTGAAAACGACAAGAGCGACCGTTTTATCTATCTTTATTACAGGCTTAAAAACAGCACCCGTGCGCTTATGGATCACCTTTCCGAAGAGCTTTCGCAGTCGGAATTCAGACCGGTTGATTTTGAGCTTTCAGTCGGTGATCCGAAGAACGGGATCAAGGCTTACACGGTGATTGACGACAACGGAAATCTCGTCAGGATACGAGGTATTATCGACCGTGTTGACGTTATGAAAACGGACAGGGCGAGCTATGTCCGTATTGTCGATTACAAGACGGGAAGCAAGGAGTTCAGGCTTTCCGACGTTCTGTACGGGCTTAATATGCAGATGCTTATCTACCTTTCCGCTATCGTAAAAAACGGCAGGGACAGGTATGGCGACGACATTCACCCGAGCGGCGTTATGTATATGCCGTCCACCGTCACGTCGGTCAATGTTCCGCCGTATGCGGACCGTGATGAAATCAAAAAGGAGCATGACAAGAAGCTTCGCATGAACGGTCTTGTTCTGGACGAGCTTCAGGTTCTCAGGGGCATGGAGGAGGATATTGCAGGAAAATATATACCTGTGTCTCTCGACAAAAGCAGCAATATCAAGAAAGCAAGTCAGGAGTATGTTATCTCGAATAAACAGCTGAATATGATTTTCGACAAGGCAGAACAGAAGATCGCTCAGATGAGCGAAACGCTCGACAGCGGCGATATTGCAGCCGTTCCGTCAAGCGGCTCGGGCTATGACGCCTGCAAATACTGCGTATACAATGCACTCTGCGGTCACGTTGGAGGCGACAGAAAAAGGTGTATCGGGAAGCTTTCAAAGCAAGAGGTTATGGACATACTCGAGAAAGAAAAAGACGGTGAGGAGGAAGAGTAATGGCTGGTGTAAATTGGACTGAAAATCAGAGGAATGCAATTAATGCAAGAAACGGCGCTGTTCTTGTTTCTGCAGCGGCGGGCTCGGGAAAAACCGCCGTTTTGGTTGAACGTGTGATAGATATGATAACCGACAGCGAGGAGCCTGTTGACGCTGACAGGTTCCTTGTCGTGACCTACACGAGAGCGGCGGCAGGCGAGATGAAGGACAGAATCGGCGCAAGGCTCGAGGAGCTTCTGAAAAACGACCCTCTCAACGAAAATCTTCACCGACAGCAGCTTCTTTTGGGAAGAGCGCAGATAAGC
>CAMHNT010000048.1 GCA_946186535.1 uncultured Clostridia bacterium | reverse complement strand
TATTTAAATTTTATTCCAAAAAGTTATTTCATTAAAAATTCCTACAAACTCAAAAACGTTCACGTAGTTTTATATCTCGATAAACTATACGTATTATCTATCAATAAATTTACAGATAAATATATAGATACTGTTTAAGACTCTCTATTTCCGATACAGCACGATATTTATTCAAAAAAGCTTTACAGAAAATAGCGGCATAAGTTTACAAAATGTTTTCTTGTATTATCCGTGAAAAAATTGTATAATAATTATTAGTTATATTTTTTTAGGAATTATCCGAATAATAAAAACTATTCTCGGACAGTTCCGTTTCACATCCATGAAAAGGAGATGTTTAAGTGGACGAAAATTTACAATATAATAACATCGGCTCCGGGCAGGACAACGTGACTGTTTCCGAGCACAAAGACAATAATGTCATTGCTGAGGAAGAAGTGTATTTAAGCTCGGAAAAGACAGACGGCACCCGTGAATTTAATTACCCGACTATTCGAAGAAATCAGCCTGTTTCATCTTTGGGTTCTCTCAACTTTGACGCCTCTGTTGCTCCTGCTGATTATTCTTCCGGTGAAATTCATAGTGCGGAACAAAAAAACATAAAAAGTACATTTTCTGCTTATCCAAGTACATCGTGTTCTGAGGCAAATCAGGATACAAACTACGTTGGTCGGAAAACTTATCCAAACACTCAGAATTCAGCTGCCGTTAACCATACTTCAAATACGGAAAATAATTATTCCGGAAACGGCTACGCATATCAGCGGAATAATCAAACTCCGGCTTCATACAGCAGCTATCCACAGAATGGGTATCGTTCACAGGAAAACAGATACCAGGGCGAATCGACAAGCTACTCCTATCCACCAGCTCGAAACAGGTACGGCTATTCACCTCAGCCTGCCTATGCAGGTGCAACTAACAATTATCAGCCGTTTTTCTATCAGCCAAGCCCTAAGGAGCTTGAGAAAAAAGCCATAAAAAAGGACTCTTCAACCACAGGTGCCTTGACGATAACGATATTTATAACAATGGCGATAGTCGCCGTTATCATTGAGCTTGTTGGTTTTTTGTGCGGAATTGTTGAGAGAATGCCCGAAATAAGCGACCCCTACGTAGGCTTTACCCCTGCGGGCTTCTATCTTTATGAGGGGCTTACGTCTCTTCTGTCGATATTTTTGCCTACACTGATAATAGCAAAAATTTCAAAGCATAAGCTCAACGACCTCATGCCTTTCAGCAAGATAGAGGGAAAAAAGCTTACGGCAATCGTTCTTTGCGGCTTGTCGCTCTGTATGGTTGCACAGATAATGTCGGCTCTGCTCGGAATAAATTTCGGGCTGTTCGGAATAGATATCTATGAAGGAATGGAGAGCAACACGGCGACCGGGGTTTTCGATATCATAATGAATTCTATCTGCACTGCGCTTGTCCCTGCGCTTGTTGAGGAATTTGCTTACAGAGGACTTGTTGTCGGAGTACTCAAAAAGCACGATGATATGCTTGCTGTATTTGCGAGCGCATTCCTTTTCGGTATGCTTCACGGAAATCTTGTTCAGATACCGTTTGCTTTCATAGTAGGTCTTGTTCTGGGATATGTAAGAGTAAAAACAAATTCAATGCTCCCAGGAATCCTCATTCACTTCGGAAACAACTTCTATGCCGTAATCGTTACGACTCTTGGCGAGCTTGTTCCCGAAACCTACAGTATGGCTATCGAATTCGGATTTATGGTAGTATTAATTGTAATCGGTTTTGCGGCTTCTTATTATCTGGCTAAAAAACATAAGGATTTTTTTGAAATCAAGGGTACAAAATCCTATCTCACAGGCGTAGAGAAGCTGAAGGCATTCTTCTCTACCGGAACGATTATTGCAAGCACGATAATACTTTGCTTGATGTCGCTTGCTGTACTGACGATACTTTGACATGGCAAAATTTAATGACATTGACGAGCGTTACGAGCACTTCATGAGGATTGCGCTTGAACAAGCAGAAATCGCTTATCGGATAGGCGAGGTTCCCGTCGGAGCTGTCATCGTGAAGGGTGATGAAGTTGTCTCTACCGCCTTCAACCGACGTGAGATCGGAAAAAACGCACTTTATCATGCCGAGCTTGACGCAATAGACAAGGCATGCGAAATTCTCGGAGGTTGGAGACTATGGCAGTGTGAACTTTATGTCACTCTTGAACCGTGTCCGATGTGTACGGGAGCTGTCATTAATGCAAGGATACCTAAGGTCATTTTCGGAGCTTACGACAAAAAGGCAGGCTCATGCGGAAGTATCATAAATCTCTTCGAATATCCTTATAACCACAAAGCAGAAATAATAGGCGGTGTTCTTGAAGCCGAGTGTTCGGAACTTCTGACAAGCTTTTTCAGAGAACTTAGAGCAAAACTAAAAAACAGACAACACAAAATCCCGAACTATACATGAAAAAGTTCGGGATTTTTTCTATATTCAAAGCACTCAGATTTATTGACATTTTTCGCATATATGTTATAATGTAATAGAGTTTTTTATTAGCTCGTATTATAGAAACGGTTATGTACTTTCCTGATAATAAGCCATTAAATCGGTTAATTTGCTGTGCTGAAAAATCTTATTTATGGTCGTCTGAAAAGTACAATGAACATGATAGAAAAAGCCCGGGATGTAAAATCCCCATATTGGGATCAGATATCGGGCAGAAAGAAAGGATTGAAAAGAAATGGCAAGAAAATTATTCACATCGGAATCCGTTACAGAAGGTCATCCGGACAAGGTCTGCGACCAGATTTCGGACGCTATTCTCGATGAAATTTTAAAGCAGGACAGCAAGGCTCATGTCGCTTGCGAGGTTACTGCGACAACAGGTATGGTTCACGTTATGGGAGAGATATCGACGGAATGCTACGTTGACATCAATACGATAGCACGCGACGTAATCAACAGCATAGGATATGACAAGCCCGAATGCGGCTTTGACGGAAACACCTGTGCAGTTCTCACTTCGATTGACAACCAGTCCCCCGACATTGCTATGGGCGTTAACGAGAGCTACGAGCTTAAGGACGGAGAAAGCGACGGCGACAATCAGATCGGCGCAGGAGACCAGGGTATGATGTTCGGCTTTGCATGCAATGAAACTCCCGAACTTATGCCTATGCCTATTTCTCTTGCTCACAAGCTTGCGAAGCAGCTTACAAAAGTCAGAAAAGACGGTACTCTCTCCTACCTCAGACCGGACGGAAAAACCCAGGTTACGGTTGAATATGACGGCAACAAGGTTGTAAGAATCGATACTATCGTTATTTCAACACAGCACGACCCTTACGTTACTCTTCAGCAGATCAGAGGCGATCTCATTGAAAACGTAATAAAGCCGATTATTCCTGAAGAGCTTCTCGATGAGAACACAAAGTATTTCATCAACCCAACAGGAAGATTTGTTATCGGCGGTCCTGTCGGTGACAGCGGACTTACGGGAAGAAAGATCATCGTTGATACTTACGGCGGATATTCACGTCACGGCGGCGGTGCTTTCAGCGGAAAGGATCCGACAAAGGTTGACAGAAGTGCTGCTTATGCGGCAAGACACGTTGCTAAAAACATTGTAGGTGCAGGACTTGCTGAGAAATGCGAGGTTCAGCTTGCTTATGCTATCGGCGTTGCGAAGCCTGTTTCTGTCATGGTCGACACATTCGGCACAGGAACGGTGAGCGACGAGAAGCTCTCCGAGGCTGTAAACAAGGTATTCGATCTCCGCCCGAGCGCTATCATCAGAAACCTCAAGCTTCAGAGACCGATCTACAGACAGCTCGCAAGCTATGGTCACATAGGTAGAGAGGATCTTGACGTTGAGTGGGAGAAGCTCAATAAGGTTGAAGATCTTAAAAAGGCTGTTTTGTAAATAAATTTAAATTTTGGGGAATGGCATGAACACATTTTCCAAAGAGCCAAAATATAATAATTTTGAACATGAAATATATTTTTAAAGGCTTTGCCCTTAAAAACCACCAAAGGCTCTGCCTTTGGAAACCGTCCGCTTTTTGAAAAAAGCGACGCAAAAGCTTTAACCGGCTTCGCTATCCTTTATTCTGTAGATAATAATAATTTAATAATGACATCACCGCAGTATCAGGGATTTTCCTGAATACTGCGGTGATGTCATTTTATTCAGATTCGGAAATGTATCTTTCCGCCGAGTAAATGCAGTTTGCTCCGTCGGCAACTGCCGTTGAAACCTGTCTGAGCTGTTTTGTTCTGACATCGCCTGCTGCGAAAATTCCTTTTGCCGAAGTTACTCCTGTTTCATCCGCGATAACATAACCTCTCTCGTCAAGTTCGGCAACACCATTTAATGCAGATGAATTAGGTACCGTACCGACTGCGGTAAAAATACCGTTCAGCTCGATAAATTTCTCCTCTCCGTCCTGACTAATTTTAATTCCGCTGACCTTGCCGTCACCGAGAATTTCAAAAGGCTTTGCATTCAGAACAAGTCTGATATTTTCCTTGCTTCTCACGGCATTTTGCAGAGTCTTGTTTGCTCGGAACTCGTTTCGCCTGTGTATCAGATAAACCGTTTCACATATTTTCGAAAGAAACAGTGCATCCTCAAGAGCTGTGTCGCCTCCGCCGATTACAGCGGTGATTTTGTTTTTATAGAAAGCTCCGTCACAAACGGCACAATAGGAAACTCCCTTTCCCGAAAATTCGTCCTCTCCCTTGATGTCGAGAGTTCTGGGTCTTGCGCCTGCCGCAAAAACAACGGTTTTTGTTTCAAACGTCCTTTCGTCGGAGAGGATAATTTTATAGCCGATGCCGCTTTTTTCAATAGCAGTAACCTCTCCCTCGACGAATTCCGCTCCCAATGCTTCCGCATGTTGACGGAATTTTTCGCCCAGATCAAAGCCGCTTTCGCCGTAAAGACCGAGATAGTTGTCAACACGCTCGCTTACGGCGATCTGACCTGTGCCCATATATTCCTTTTCTATAACAACAGCGTTCAACTGTGCACGCTTTGCATAAACGGCAGCCGACAAGCCTGCCGAGCCGCTTCCGATTATTATTGTATCATACATAATTCTATCCTCCCGATTATTTTAGTATAATTTAGTATAATATAGATGAATATATCTTAGTTCCGATTATGCTTCAGAGGAGCGAAGCCGGAAAAAGTTTTGATCCAACTTTTTCAAAGGCGCCCGAAGAAAGTGCCCTTGGGGTATTGGCGGTTTCCAAAGGCAGAGCCTTTGGTAGGTTTTTAAGTGCAACGCCCTTAACGATATATTACTTCTTAAAAATGCCGTTTTACGTCATTTTTAATTATCTCCCAAACTTCCGTATAATCTCACACGTATATTCAATATCCTCATCACTGTGAGCATAGGAAACAAACATCGCTTCAAACTGTGACGGCGGTGCATATATGCCGTTATCAAGCAGATACGAATAATATCCGGAGAATTTCTCCTTGTCCGATGAAACTGCTGTGTTATAATCCACAACTGCCTTATCCGTGAAAAATGCCGTGAGAAGCGAGCCTACCCTGTTAACGTTCAGTCCCGATTCCCTCATAGCCGTTTCAATTCTCTCCGCTTTTTCGTCAATCTCACTGTATAGATTCTCAATGCTTTCCAGAAGCTTTATTGTCGCAATGCCTGCGCTGACTGCAATAGGATTTCCCGAAAGCGTTCCTGCCTGATAAACCGAACCGAGCGGCGCAACGCACTCCATAACCTCACGCTTTCCGCCGTAAACCGCAAGCGGCATGCCTCCGCCGACAATCTTTCCGAGCGTAGTCAGGTCGGGGGTAACTCCGTAAAGATTCTGTGCGCCGCCGAGAGACAGGCGAAATCCTGTGATAACCTCGTCAAAAATAAGCAATGAACCGTACTGCTTCGTGATTTGACGAAGGAATTCCAGAAATCCCTTCTTCGGAGGAACAACGCCCATATTCGCCGCGCAAGGCTCAACGACAACGCAAGCTATCTCATCGCCGTAAGCATTAAAAATATCTCTCACGGATTCCTCGCTGTTGTACCGGGCAAGAAGCGTATTGTCTGTGTAGCCTTTCGGAACTCCTGCGCTGTCGGGAATTGAACCGGTGAGAAGTCCTGAACCTGCCTTAACAAGAAGTCCGTCGGAATGACCATGATAACAGCCCTCGAATTTTACTATCCTGTCACGCTTTGTGTATCCTCTTGCGGCACGCACTGCGCTCATAACCGCTTCCGTTCCGGAATTGACAAGCCTGAGCATTTCCATAGATGGGATGTGTTTTTGAATAAGCCTTGCAAGCTCTATTTCACCCTCGTGGCACGCTCCGTAGGTAAGCCCTCTGTCACAGGCATTTTTGACCGCCGCTATTACCTCTTCCCTGCCGTGCCCGAGAATATTCGGACCCCACGAGCAGATATAGTCTATATATTCGTTTCCGTCCGCATCGTAGATTTTATCGCCCTTTGCGTGGTCGATAAACAGCGGAGTCCTGCCTACGTTTCTGCATGCACGTACAGGGCTGTTTACTCCGCCGGGCATAAACTTCAAAGCTTCACTGTACAAAGCTTTTGATTTTTCCTTACTCATACGTTCTCCTCCAACCATTTCGCCGCATCAAGCGCATGATATGTGATTATGATATCTGCGCCGGCTCTTTTTATCGCAGTGAGATTTTCGAGAACTATTCTCTTTTCGTCTATCCAGCCATTCTGCGCCGCCGCTTTGACCATTGAATACTCGCCGCTGACATTGTATGCCGCCAAAGGATAATCATACCGGCTCGCTTCTTTTATGACGTCAAGATAAGCAAGCGCAGGCTTTACCATAACGATATCCGCCCCCTCGTTTATGTCGTCGATTATTTCCCTTACAGCCTCCCTGCCGTTGGCACAGTCCATCTGATATGTCTTTCTGTCTCCGAAGCACGGCGCAGATTCCGCAGCGTCTCTGAAAGGCGAATAATATCCCGAGGCGAACTTTGCGCTGTACGCCATGATAGGCGTATCTATAAAGCCGTTTTCATCGAGAGCCTGTCTTATTGCCGCAACTCTGCCGTCCATCATATCCGACGGCGCTATAATATCCGCTCCTGCTTTCGCAAGGCTCACCGCCATTTTCGAAAGCAAGGGAAGCGTTTCGTCATTCAGAATCTTATCTCCGTGAACTACTCCGCAGTGACCGTGAGATGTGTACTCGCAGAGACACACATCGGCAACAACGAGAATGTCGTGATAATTATTCTTTATATATCTTACCGCTCTCTGAGTGATTCCGTTATCGTCATAAGCACCTGTCGCAAGCTCGTCCTTGTGGCTTGGGATACCGAAAATCATCAGACCCGAAATTTTGCTTTCACTTATTTCCTTCAGAATCTCGTCAGCTCTGTCAATAGAATACTGAAAAACCCCCGGCATCGAATCAACGGGATTTTTTATATTCTCACCCTCGACGATAAAAATCGGGTATATCAGGTTGCTTCTGTCCACTCTTGTTTCACGCACGAGTCTGCGTATATTTTCACTTGACCTCAGTCGTCTGAATCTCTGCATTTTTAACCTCCGCTAAAATTGTTTCCGTTATTCCTTCGATGTTGCTTGTCTTTGATATTTTAAAATCCGATATTCCGTATTTTACGAGCGCGTTTGCAGTAATGTCGCCTATACATACAATCCTCGTATTCTCGCTTATTTTACCGCCGTTTTCGAAAAATGCGTTAACTCCCGATGCGCTTGCAAACGTAATAAAATTGGCAGCTATTTCATTTCCCGAAAGCTCCTCCGAAGAGCTCAGCACATCGTATGTTTTTATATCATCGTACAGAATATTATTCCTGTCAAGAATATCCGTAAGCTCAGCCGAGCCCTTTTCCGCACGCAGAATAAGCACCCTTTCCCCTTTTTGAACAGCTCCTGCAAGAGTATTTCCGAGTGCTTCGGACGTATAGACATCGGGTATCAAATCGGCAAATATTCCTCTTTTTGAAAGCACGTCTGCCGTGCCGCTGCCGATAACGGCAAACCTGATATTGCCAAGCGTTCTGATATCTATTCCAAGCTTATTAAGTCTGTTCAGAAAAATTTCCACTCCGTTTATGCTCGTCAAAGTTATCCATTTATATGCCGACAGGCCCTTTAATGCATCATCAAAATTTTTATTGTCACGGTATTCAACAATGTTCAGATAGTCGAGCCTTTTCACGTCCGCACCGAGCTTTGAAAACTTTGAGAAAAGCTTGCTTACAAAACGCTTTGTACCTGTCGTTGTTATCGTTACATTTTTCAAGGGCAATGAAACCGTCTGTGCAAAATCAAAATCGACAACCTCTCCGAATATGATAACCGCAGGTGTTTCCATGCACTCCTTTTCCGCTTCCTCCGCAATCCTGCCAAGCGTACTTCTGAGAACTCTCTGACCGACGGACGCTCCGCTTGAAATAACAGCCGCAGGAGTACTTTCGGGCTTGCCGTTTTCGATAAGTCCCTTTGTTATTTCCGGAAGCTTTTTAAGCCCCATTAAAAACACGAGAGTCCCGTCAAGCTTTGCATATGCATTCATATTTTCGGGAAGCAGATTTTCAGAGGTATGTCCCGTTATGACATGAAAGCTTCTCGCCGTTTCACGGTGCGTTACAGGTATGCCCGCAAGTTCGGGAACCGCTACACACGATGTGATTCCGGGAACAATTCCGTACTCGATATTGTTCTCTTTAAGAGTCAGGATTTCCTCTCCGCCGCGACCGAAAACAAACGGATCTCCGCCCTTGAGACGTACTACGTTTTTGCCTTGAGAAGCCTTTTCGACGAGGAGTCTGTTTATGTTGTCCTGTGTTTCGCTGTGACGTCCCGACCTCTTTCCGACGCATATCTTCTCTGCATTTTCGGGAACAAAATCAAGCAGTCTGCCGTCCGTCAGGCTGTCGTATATAACCGTGTCACACTGCTCCAGAAGAGCCTTGCCCCTTAAAGAAATCAGGTCATAATCTCCGCACCCTGCGCCCACGAGCCAGACCCTGCCGAATGTACTTAAAGACATGAAACCGCCTCCTTTGCAATCCTTAAGCTGTCGTTTATATCGCCTGTTTTTACAACCGTTTTTTCACCGTCAGCCGACAGCGAAACGGTAAATTTTCCGTTTTCCGTAAATGTATAAGCACCGAGAGGCATACCGCAGTCTGCGTTAAGACAGCTTCCTATAAAACGCTCCGCTTCGAATGAGCGGTACGTATCCATGTCGTTTAAGGCTTTAATTATTTCTGCCGTAAAATCGTTTTTCCTGCCCTCAACGGCAATAATACCCTGACACGGCGCAGGAAGAAAATCCTCGTAGTCAAAGACTTTGAAGTCGAACCGTTCGTCACCGATAACCCCCAGTCGCTCAAGACCTGCCGCCGCAAGAACAATACCGTCGTACTGACCGCTGTAAAGCTTGTTAAGTCTTGTGTCAACGTTTCCTCTGATGTTTTCAAACTCAGCATTTGTATAAAGCTTTTTCAGGTTCTTCCTTCGTCTGAGACTTCCTGTTCCGATTGTACATACACTGTCCGTGCCGACAGACTTATTCGCGTTTGTAACGAGAACGTCACGGTAATTTCCCCTTTCCAAGACTCCGAGAATATCAAGCCCTTCTCCGAGCTGAGCAGGAAGGTCCTTTGCACTGTGAACGGCTATGTCTATAGTTTTGTCAAGCAAAGCCTGTTCTATTTCCGCAACAAATATACCTCGTCCTCCGATGTCCGCAATAGGCTTATCGATCACCAGGTCGCCCATTGTGCTTATATATACGATTTCAAATTCTATGTCGGGAAAGGCTTCACGGATTTTTTCGGCAGTCATATTTGTCTGAGCAACGGCAAGCTTGCTCTTTCTTGTACCTATTTTTATCTTCATCTTAAATCCTCTGTTATTTCGGAAATTTTGTTTTCGTCAACGCTTTTTCTGTCTGTAATACAAAACTTTAAAATACGCTCAAATGCTTCCTTTCTTTTCTCCTCTGTATCAATAGTTTCCTTGATAGTTTTTCTGACCGAGGAAAGAAGTTCAATTATTTCATCGCAGTCGTCATCAAGCGTGCCTTCAATAGTTTTACGGAGAAATCTTGCGTAAATCGGACTTTTGCCCCCGGTCGAAATGCCTACCGTAACGTTTTCCTTTTTCACCAGTGCAGGAAAAATAAATCCGCATTTTTCCTTATCGTCAACCGTGTTTACAAGAATCCCCCTTTCACTGCAAAGCCTGAATATATGAGCGTTCAGGTCGTTGTCGTCCGTTGCGCTTATCACGACAAACGCACCGTCAATGTCCGTATCCTCAAAGCGTTTTTCCGTAATATTCAGCCCAGGAAGCTTATTTATCTCATCGCAGATTTTGGGCGCAGCTACGGTAATTTCGGGCTTGAACGGAAGGAGCTTTTCTATCTTTCTGAGCGCAACCTTACCCCCTCCCACAACCAAGCATTTTTTGTTTTCTATGTCTATATAAAAAGGAAAATATCCCATAAAATCACCTGTTCTAAAACGATTTCAAAACATTCAGGAACTCCGAGAATGTATCTGCAGAGACTTCCGATTTCATTTTATATATCAGCTGCTCGAGCGACTTATTATTAAGCTTATTCTTAATACTTTCAAGCTCGGGCATAAAATCGTGAAACTCCATATCCTTTCTGAGTGTATTGATTTCAGCCAAAATTATCTCCTCAGCAATATCAACCGAGCTCAGCTTCAAGGCGTTGTTCTCCTTTGCGAGCTGCTCAAAATAATCGATATTTATGAGCCTTACTCCGTCAAGCTCCGCAATTTCCTTATCAATATCGGGTGGAACAGCAAGGTCAATGAAAAGGCGGCTTTTCTTATCGGTGAGCCTGTCCTTAAGGTCATAGCGGGTAACAGTGTAATGGGGGCTTGACGTTGCGCTTATTATGCAGTCGGCGCTGTTCATGAAATCATATCTGTCGTTGTAGTCCGCTGTTTCTATGCCCATGCTCTCAATAAGCCTTCTGTGGTCACTGTGCTTTCTGAGCACTGCCTTCACATTTATATTTTTATGCGAAGCGAGATTTTTCAGAACGATTTTGCCTATCTGACCGCTTGCGCCTATAACGAGAGCATTTACATTATTTCCCAGTTTCGCCGCTTCGTTGGCGGAAAGTGTTGCAACGGAAACGGAGGTTTTCGAGAGCGGAGTTTGAGTTTTGATTTTTTTTGCACAAGCAACCGCCGCCTGAAAAATCATATTCAGTTCATAGGAAACCGTGTTGTTTTCAAGCGCAAGTGCATAAGCATTTTTCGTCTGACCGAGAATTTCGTCCTCCCCGATAATCATTGAATCTATTCCGCTTGCCACCTTGAAAAGATGAAGAACAGCGTTTCCGTCGGCGTAAAGCATAATGTACCTTGAAAACAGTTCTGCAGATATCCCCGAATGCGTCGATACGGATTTTATAACATCATTTTCCGCCCCCTTTTCACCGCAGAAATATATCTCAAAGCGGTTGCAGGTAGAAAGAATAACGCACTGTGAAACAATACCTTTACCGACAAGACCTGTTGAAATCTTTCTGCATTTTTCCTCGTCGAATTTAAGGCTTTTTCGGATTTCGATATCGGCTTTCCTGTAGCTGACGCTTATACAATACACACATTTCATCTCCAATTCCGATATTACATACCGAATTAATAGTCAATTAATATTTTAATACGTTAAGGCGATATAGTCAATAGATTTTTTAAATTCATATTCCGTTACTTAAGGCAACACCGCACAAAGACCGCCTGACGGTACCCCAAGGGCATTTGCAG
>CAMHNT010000047.1 GCA_946186535.1 uncultured Clostridia bacterium | reverse complement strand
GTATATTTTAACTGTCTAACTAAAAAAATTCTTGAAAAATTTTCCAAAAAACACCCATCTGTGACACTTTTGGGACAGCAAATATGTTATTATATAAATATGGTTTTGCGTACGACAATTTAATATATACCTACTTTCCACGTAAAGACGACATAACCCCTGCTTTCATAAAACAGGGGTTATGTCGTTTTTTGATTCAAATCCTTAGATGTCTATTGTACAATATATTTTTCCGTGCCGATACCTTCAAATTCTGTTGTCGAGCCATTTCAGAATATCACTCATAACCTCAGACTTATTCAGCTCGTTAAGAAGCTCATGGCGGCATTCGCCGTAAAGCTTGAAAGACAGATCTTTCACACCCGATTCATCGAGTCTTTTGAACACTTCAAGAATACTTTTTCCGTTTTCTCCGACAGGGTCTTTTTCACCGGACAAAATCAAAGTCGGCAAATCCTTCCGGTAGTTTTCGAACCACTCGTCACTGTTGCACTGAGTCAGAAGAACAACAAGATCGTTCATGGCCTTCATCGAAAACGTAAAGTTGAAATATTCGTCGCTGTAATGTCTCTCTATGGTCTGCGTATCTCTCGTGAGCCATGAAAAATCGTTTTTCTCTTCTTTGAATTCTGTATTGTATATATCAAAGAAAACTTTTTGTGCAAGCTCGCCTCTGTGTTCCGTGCCTTTGACCAGACTTCCCAAACCGGTTATTGCAATACCAAGCTGCGCACCCTTCTGAGGACCACCCGAACCTTCAATAATAAGCATATCCGCCATTTGAGGATATTTCTCCGAACAGATTCTCGAAACAAAGCTTCCCATGCTGTGACCGAAGAGAATGTGTTTAAGACCCGAATAACTCTTCAGAAGTTCACTTGCAAATTCAAACGCATCGTCAACAAGGAACTTGTCCCCGTTTTCCTCGGCAAAAAATCCGAGCTTCTCAACGCTCTCCGCTGTTCTTCCGTGACCGAGTTGGTCATGCATAAACACTACGTATCCGTTCTCTGCGAGAAGCCCCATAAATTCCTCATAAAGTTCAATATGTTCGGACATACCGTGAACTATCTGGACAGTTGCCCTGGGTGTTCCGATTGGTATATATATAATCCCGTTCAAAGTGTGTATCCCGTCCGTACTCGGAACGGTGCGTTTCACTGTTGTATATTTCATTTTTTACCCCGATCCCAAACTTTATTTCTAACATAACTTTTCTGTCAGTGAACAGTAAATGTTATCCGTCAGCAGTTCATATATCCGACCGCAATTATTATTTGCAATTCGGCATAAAATATTTATAAATTCTCCCCGACAGCCATATATCACGGCATATGTCGGGGAGGAAATTGTGTATTATATAAAAATTACTTTTTCTTCTTAAATCCGTCTTTAAGAGATACGCTTCTGTTGAAAACAAGATTTCCCTCTTCCGAGTCCTTGTTGTCTATGCAGAAATATCCAAGACGCATGAACTGATAGCTCTTGGGTGCTCTCTGATTTTTGATTGAGCTTTCAACCTTGCAGTTTTTGAGAACCTTCAGAGAATCCGGGTTAATATATTCGATAAAATTCTTTTCGCCTACATCAGGCTCCGGGTCTGTGAAGAGATTTTCATAAAGACGAACCTCCGCATTTTCACAGTTATTCGCGTCTACCCAATGAATAGTACCCTTTATTTTTCTGCCGTCGGGTGCGTTTCCGCCCTTTGTTTTGGGGTCGTACTCAGCATAAACCTCCAGAAGCTCGCCGTTTTCATCACGCTTACAGCCTGTACACTTTACAATATAAGTAGTCTTCAGGCGAACCTCGTTGCCGGGGAACATTCTGAAATAGCCCTTGACAGGCTCGTCCATGTAGTCCTCTTTTTCAATATAGCATTCCCTCGAGAAAGTGATCTTTCTTGTACCGTCCTCGGGGCGGTTGGGGTTGTTCTCGATTTCGAACTCCTCACTCTGACCCTCGGGGTAGTTTGTGATAACAAGCTTCACGGGATTGATGACAGCCATTGTACGCTCTGCCGTTTCGTTGAGATCCTCACGCAGACAATGCTCCAGAAAAGCATAGTCAACCGTAGAATTCGACTTCGACACGCCTATTCTCTCACAGAAATTTCTGATTGACGCAGGTGTATATCCACGTCTGCGCAGTCCGCAGAGAGTCGGCATTCTCGGGTCGTCCCAGCCGTCAACGTACTTCTCTTCAACGAGCTGACGGAGTTTTCTCTTGCTCATGACCGTATTGTTGATACCGAGTCTTGCGAATTCAATCTGACGGGGTTTGCTCGGGAGAGTTACGTTTTCCACTACCCAGTTGTAAAGCGGTCTATGAGCCTCAAACTCAAGTGAGCAAAGGCTGTGGGTAATGCCTTCGAGAGAGTCTTCAATCGGGTGAGCAAAATCATACATAGGATAAATGCACCACTCGTCGCCTGTGCGGTGGTGAGTGATTCTGTTAATTCTGTAAAGAACGGGGTCACGCATATTGAAGTTGCCGGAAGTAAGGTCGATTTTTGCACGGAGAGTCATTTTTCCGTCCTCGAACTCGCCCGCTCTCATACGTCTGAAGAGGTCAAGGCTTTCATCAATGGGTCTGTCTCTGTACGGACTCTGTGCCGGGGTTGAAAGGTCGCCTCTGTATTCTCTCATCTGCTCCGGAGTAAGCTCGCAGACATAAGCAAGCCCCTTCTTTATAAGCTCTTCCGCACCCTCGTACATCTTCTCAAAATACTGAGACGCAAAATAGAATCGGTCGTCCCAAGTAAATCCGAGCCACTCGATATCCTCTTTGATGGCGTCAACGTATTCTTCGTCCTCTTTCGTCGGGTTTGTATCGTCCATGCGGAGATTGCACATACCGCCATACTTCTCGGCTGTACCGAAATCGATACAAACAGCCTTTGCGTGACCGATATGCAGATATCCGTTAGGCTCTGGAGGGAAACGTGTGTGAACCGTCATACCCTCGAACTGACCGCCCTTTGCGATATCCTCATCTATAAAATCATGGATAAAGTTGGCATTGCCTACTTTTTCCTCGGAATCTTTTATTATTTCCTCTGCCATTGTACTTACCTCCTGTCTGAGATACACTATCAAAAAATTAAGCAAAAATGCCGTATTCGGCATTTTTTGTGAAGCAATGTAAGTTAAGGGCTACGTACCCCAAGGGCACTTCCTTTGGGGCGCCTTTTGAAAAAAGCCGGGCAAAAACTTTAATTAGCTTCGCTCTGTTTAGAGTTATGGATAGTGATTATATATAAACTGACGATTTACTCTGCAAGCTTCGAAAGTCCTTTTTCCATTCTTCTGAGTGATTCCTCTTTTCCGAGGATATCGAGAATTTCAATAGCGCCGCCCGGAGTTACCGTCTTTCCCGAAACGGAAATTCTTGCCGGCCACATAACCGTACCGTTCTTGACTTCAAGCTTTACGGCAAGGTTTATGAGTGCGTCATGGATCGAATCGTGATTCCAGTCCTCAAGAGCCGAAAGCTCGTCATAGACCGCCTTAAGCATAACTGGCGCATTTTCGAGATTTGTCTTACTCTTCTTATTCACGAACAGATCCTTGCCGTACTCTGGCTGCTGTGCGAAGAAATCGATAACGGACGGAATCTGAGTGAGCTTTGTTGTTCTCTGCTGCAAGATTCCTGCAAGCTTGATCGTATCGAAAGGCTTGTCGCCGATAGCTTCAAGGATATACGGTCTTGCGATTTTCTCAAACTCCTCGACTGTCATAGCCTTGATATATTCGCCGTTGAACCATTCAAGCTTGTCGTAGTCGAAGACTGCCGGAGACTTGCTGATGCCGTCGATATCAAAAGCCTTTTCAAGCTCTGAAAGCGTGAATATCTCCTGATTATCCTTCGGACACCAGCCGAGAAGAGCGATATAATTAATTATTGCTTCGGGGAGATATCCCTCTTTCACGAGGTCCTCAAAGCCTGTTGAGCCGTGGCGCTTCGAAAGCTTTGAAACATTTCCGTCCTCGTCCTTGCCCATGATGAGAGGAAGATGAACGTAGGTCGGGATTTCCCAGCCGAAAGCCTCATAAAGAAGATTATACTTCGGAGTTGAGGAAAGATACTCGTTTCCTCTCACGACATGAGTGATACCCATTGTATGGTCATCGATAACGTTAGCGAAATTATATGTCGGATAGCCGTCGGTTTTGATGAGAATCTGGTCCTGAAGCTCGCTGTTCGGGGCGGTTATTTCGCCGAAGACAGCGTCGGTGAATGTTGTTTCACCGTCAAGCGGCATTTTCTGTCTGATAACATACGGCACACCCTCGCTGAGGAGTCTGTCGATTTCCTCCTGCGGAAGGTCACGGCAATGACGGTCATAGCCGCCCTGAGCGAATTCCTCGGTTTCCTTCAGAGCCGCGAGTCTTTCCTTTGAACAGAAGCAGCGATAAGCCTTGCCGCCTTCGATGAGCTTTTCAGCAAACGGTCTGTACATATCCTTACGTTCGCTCTGGACATATGGACCGAAGTCACCGCCGACATCGGGACCTTCATCGTGCTTAATACCTGCGGTTTTAAGAGTATTATAAATCACGTCAACAGCGCCCTCGACATAGCGTTCCTGGTCTGTATCCTCAATTCTTAAAACGAAAGTACCGTCCTGCGATTTTGCGATAAGATACTCATAAAGTGCTGTTCTGAGATTACCGACGTGCATAAAGCCTGTCGGGCTTGGTGCGTATCGTGTTCTGACCTTTCCCGTCATTTTAAACATCTCCTCATTAATATACTTTTCATTGATGTCATATACTTTTATATTATATCACAGGGTTCGGAAAATTCCAATAGTTTTTTGAGAACAGATTGCAAATCAATCTAAAATACTTAAAGCAGAGTGAAGCCTACGACAGTAAAAAACTTTCTGTGAAGAAAGCAAGGGTTCGGGAGCGCAGCTCCCGATGGGTGTGGGCGAAGCCCACACCCAAGAAAGCCCCCTCCGGGGAGGGGGGGTGGCGAAGTTTGATGAATAGAAATCTATCGCAATACAAACCATATTCAAGCTTAGAATACTAAAAGTATAAAAAATTCTATTTTTGTATAACAATAACTTCTTTATTCATCTTCCTGCAATTGTTAATGACAAATTTCGTTCCACGGGATTTACCGTCCCAAAAAGCAAGAACTAAATCCGCTTCTTCGATTATTCTGATATTCCTTGTCAGCGGAGCTTGTTTTCCGTAACGGGAATATTCGGGAAGAAATTCGGTTAATTTAATATTGTGCTTTTGGGCGTAAAGTCTTGCTGATGTATCAACACCCTTTGCACCTCCGCTGATTATCTCCGTTGTTTCCTTAGGGAAATAATTCCCGAGGTTGTTGACTGTTAGATTCCTTGAACCTACTACTGCTACTTTCATATTAAAACCTCATTTTAGACTTATTATAAATGTTTTTTATATCTGCAATTAACATTATACATCATTTTAGGTATAAAATAAAGTTATTTTAAATACAAATTGGAGTTGATTTTATGTCAATTAAAAGCTTATCAATCAGAATTGATACGGAAATGCTCGATAAGCTTCATGTTGTTGCTGATTACGAGGGTAGATCTGCTAACAGCCAAATCTTGATACTTATTCGTGACTGTATAGAAAAGTACGAGGAAAAACACGGTGAGATCAAATTCAAGAAAGAATAACATAAGTGAGATTGAAATATAAAATTCAAATAATTTTATAGCAATCAAAAAACTCTGCAATGGTTTATACAAATAACCATTGCAGAGTTTTTTCGATACTTATTCAAAAAAGAAAATCAGTATAAATCAATATTCCTCTTCATCATAACCGTAATCATATTCATAGTCATATCCTTCATCATAATCATAATTATAATCTTCATCATAATTATAATCATCATTTCCGTCATACTCTTCCTCACCGTTATCATTTTCAATAACGCTGACCTGATTGTTAAGACCTATTCCGTAAACGTACTGTGTGCCGTCTTCATTCTCGTCCTCCGACTCCGTATCCGCTGCGGAATCGCTGTCGGAATCATCGCTGTAAACTGCCGGCGCATCGTCCTTCAGCGTTCCGTGAGTCGCCTGAGTGCGCAGCGTTTCAAGCTGATACGCACGCTGACTTGTGACGGTGAATGTGTTCATAACATAAAGCACGTCCGTTATTCCGAAATCCTCAATCATTTCAACGAGATTCGCCTCAAGATAATTGATATCCACAACATAAATATCCTCAAACGAGCTCGTTAAAAACGGCGCAAGAACCGTTCCGAAATCGTCTTTTACAATAATCAGACTTCGACCGTTCTTCACTGGAGTCGAAATCTTCAGAGAGTAGAATCCGCCTTTGTAGAACGTATCATAGAGCGAATCGGGAACCTCCTCAAAAAATTCTCCTTCCGTCAGAAGCTCGAATTCTTCGTCGTAATAGTATGTCTTATACTTGCAGTTCGGAGTGTAGTATGTAAATGTATCGGGGTTTTCGTCGAGATAAGCCTGACCCTGATTATCAACGTAGTAGGAAAGATTTCCGACATAATCCATGCCGCCTGCCTTCGTGTACTCGGAAATATCCGCATATTCAACGCCTGCCGTCTTTGCGAAAGCCTTTCCGGCATAGTATGCGCCAAGCGGCGCCCATCGGTTGTCCGTTCTGAAATATATTTCCTCTGCATTGTGGTTTCTGAGAGTCGTCAGAACATCAACATCTTTTACGTTGACAAAAATATCTCTGACATACTCCATAACCTCTTCCTGGCTGTCTATTCTCCAGCGCTTGTTTGAAGGACAGTAGGGACTATCATTGAATAAACGTTCACCTTCCGACCGAGCCGGTCTTTTATTGTATTAAGTTCATTTCCGTAAAATTCGGCATATCCGAGACCCTGTTCGTAAAGCTCCATTCCGCGCTTTGTGCCGTCCTGATCGACAATCAGAATATCATTGGAATCATAACCCTCGGCATTTTCCTGATCATAATCCTTATGCTCGCCGATATCGGGTTCTTCGATTTCTTCGGCAATGCTTTCAACAGGCGCAGTCTGAGTTTCCGTCTTTGATGATGTATCATCTTTATTGTCGCATGCCGCCATGCCTGCCGCAGTCAGAAGTGCGAGAACTCCTGCACAAACCTTCAAATACATTTTTTTCATACCCTGTCTCCTTGTCGCTTAACGTATTTAAATTACATTATCTTAATAAAATTTCTTCATCAATTAAGGGACGCTCTCTGCCAGAGCGTCCCCTCTCCTAAAACAGTCCACCGGACTGTTTTAGGATTCACCCCTTGCAGAGGGCTTGAACGCTAAGGGATTTCGCCGTCTGCGGACGGCGACCAAAGGCGCTGCCTTTGGAAACCGCAAGCCTTTGAAAAGGCTTGGCGAAACTTTAATCAGCTTCGCTTTGCCGAAAGTTTTACTAAGTTGATCGATATTGTGATTTAATCCATACAAAAACTTTATTCAATACTCTTAAGCGATTCAACCATATCAATTTTCTTTATTTTAAAATACATTATGAAATTAACGAGCGCCGCAAAAACTGCCGTGAGCGCAGCCGCAAAGAAAAAGCTCCACGGTGAAATCGCTCTGCTGAACATCGTCTTATTAATCTCGATCGTCAGTATCACAAATCTGTGAAGAATAATTCCGAGTCCCAGTCCGGCGACAATACCGCAAAAAGTCAGAATTATGTTTTCCCTGTAAACAAACGCACAGGTCTCACCGTTGTAGAATCCCAGAACCTTGATTGTCGCAATCTCACGGACTCTTTCTGCAATGTTGATGTTAGTGAGGTTGTAAAGCACGACTACTGCCAGAAGTCCTGCACATATTATCAGAACGAGAATAACCGTATCGAGACTTTTGATTGTATCAAGGTAATTGTCAATACTGCTACTTACAAATGATACTGCAATTATATCGCCATTGTCAAGACATTTTATGCCAAGCTTCGACTCATTTTCGTCGGTAACTTCGTTCATCTTTCCGACAATCATATTGAACAGCGGTGCTTTTCCGTATATTTCATTGTAATACCCGGGAGTTATGAAAACATATCCGTTGACATAATTCTCGGAAACTCCCGTTACCCTAACCGTATATTTTCTGTGGTCATCTTCTATGACCACAGCGTCACCCGAAGATACTCCGAGATTATTCGCCATTTTCTCAGTGATCACAACTCCCTCGTCCGTAAGTTCAACCGCATTTCCGTTCTTTCTCTCTCTGAGATGAATGAGGTTTTCCATTTCCTCTGCGGACTGAGGAACCAAAAGATAGATTTCATCCTGCTTGTCGCTGCCGTCAGTGTTCGTAACCGAAATTGCGGTATGCCGTTCAAGCATAGCACTGTCGATGTATCCGCTGTCTTTAACCAGATTCAGAACATCCGACTTCTGATGAGTCGTTCCTTCTTCATTCAGAACAGCAATCATATCATATGTATATATCTCTCCGAACTGCTTGTCGGCAATCGAGCTGATTGAATTTTTCAGACCGAATCCCGTCAGAATAAGAGCCGTACAGCCTGCAACTCCGATCACGGTCATCAGAAATCTGACTTTATATCTGACAATATTTCTCGCCGTAACCTTTGAGGTGAAGTTCATTCTGTTCCATATGGAAGGCATCTTTTCAAGGAGAATACGCTTTCCGATTTTCGGAGCCTTCGGCCGCATAAGCGACGACGGCTTTTCCCTTAGCGCTTTCTGACACGTATAGAATGCAACAAGCGTTGTACACAGAAACGCAACCAACACACCAACAACCGCAATTTTCACAGGCATTACGACCATCAGATCAATAAGTTCATACATAATACCATACGCATTATAAATAACCTTCGGCAGCGTAAGCATTCCCAGCGTTATTCCGAACACACACCCGACAAAAGCCGCGCATGTGGCATAGAATATGAACTGAGCCTGTATCGAACCGTTGGAATATCCAAGTGCTTTCAGAGTTCCTATTTCGGTTCGTTTTTCCTCAATGTGTCTTGTCATGGTTGTAAGACACACGAGTGCCGCAACCAAAAGGAAGAACAGCGGAAACACCGTTGCAACCGCATCAACTCTCGTTGTATCATCGATAAGCGACTGATATCCGGGGTTGTCAAGTCGGGTGAAAAAATACCATTCGGGGTTTTCAAGGCCTTCAAGAGTCTCACGAGCTTTGTCGATTTTCGCCTGAGCGTCGTTTATCTCCTCTTCGGCTTCGGTTTTCGCCGATTCAAACTCGGCTCTCGCATCTTCAAGCTCCTTTCTTCCCTCTTCCTTCTGCTTTTCGAATTCGGCTTTTCCTTCCTCGAATTCCTCCTTCGCAGCTATCAGATCTTCCTCACTTTCCTTTAACTTCTGTCTGCCCTCGGTTTTCCGGGTTGCAAGAGCAGTCTGACCTTCCGTTATTTCCGTCTGAGCGTCGCTGAGCTGCTGCTGAGCCGCATCGAGCTGAGCCTGTCCGTTTGCCTTCTGAACTTCAAGCTCTGACCTGCCGCTGTCTATCTGCTCCTTTGCGCTTTCGAGCTGAGTCTTAGCTTCATCAAGCTGTCTCTGCGGCTCTTCTGTCTGACTGTTGTATTCATCAATCGCATCGTCGAGAGCTTTTTTCGCATCATCGACCTCTTTCTGACCGTCCTCGATTCTCTGTTTTTCCCTGTCTATAATTTCCTGATTTGAATCACGAAGGTTCTCGTTTATACTGATCTGAGCTTTCAGATACAGCTTCTGTGCTTCGCTTTCCGTACTTTCGAGTTGTGACTGCAGGCTTTCAATCTCGGCATTGATCCTGTCAATCGCCGCCTGAGTTTCTCTTATTATATCTTCACAGGTCGGCTTCGTAATATTTTCAAACCTGTTCAGCTTTGTATCATATGAACTCTGAAGTGCAGCTAGCGCAAGTCTTGCAGGAAGCGTCTGTGTTTTGAAATCGGAAACAGCCTGATTATAATCTGAAAGTCCGCTGTTGTACTGCCTTTCGGCCTCGTCAAGCTTTCTCTCTGCCTCACGGATTTTCGTATTGAACTCAGATTTAGCTTCTTTAAGCTGCTCCTGCCCTTCCTTCAGCTGAGTTCTTGCGGTTTCGAGCTGTTCTTCACCCTCCTCGATTCCGCTGTTGTAGTCCTTCCAGCCCTGCTCTATCCGGCTTTCACCGTCTTTTATCTGAGCCTCGGCGTCATCAAGCTCCTGCTGAGCTTCGGATATTTTTTCGTTATATTCCTTTTCGCCGTCGTTCAATTCTCTTTCGGCGTCTTCAAGCTCTTTCTCTGCTTTTTCTTTTTCGCTGTCAAGCTCCTCCTGAGCCTCTCTCAGATCATTCTTCGCATTATCAAGATATTCACTGTCAAAATCCTTCGCACGCTCCGAGCCAAGCTCCGTGAACTGTGTTTCAAGCTGTGCAACAAGATCGTCATACTCAGATGAAAGAGTCTCAATAGAACCGTCGGAATAATCCGTGAGAACATATATCTGAGTATATCTGTCCGAATTGAAATCCTCTTCGGAAATAATACCGAACATATGAATACTTCCGTTTCCGGCTGTTGTTGTACCTCGTTCAAAGCTTACATAAAGCGGAGACTGAACAAATCCCACTACCGTATATTCCGTATTCTCAAGAATATCCTCAACGTTGTCCTCTCCGACCTTAGTCTGAATGCTGAACGTATCACCGATCTTATAGTCACCGCTGTTGAAATTAGCGTTTTCAAGAGCGATCTCGCCGGATTTTTCGGGAAGTCTTCCTTCTTTAACGAGCGGCTTGTTTATGGCAATTCCGTTTTCGTCTTCGGCAATATCAGAATAAAGCCTGATAACATGACCCGTATCATCGTTCATTATCACATCGGTAAAGTATGAAGCGGCGGCGTCTCTGACATGAGGCAGCTTTTTCACCTCTTCGACATCTCTGTCATTGAATCCGACAGTCGAAAGAAGCCTGATATCCATAAGATTATTGTCTCTGTAATAATTCTCAGCCGTATAATTCATTGAGGGACTGACCGCTTTGATTCCGGTAAAGAAACCTACTCCCAAAGCGACAATAAGCATAATCGAAATAAATCTTGCTTTAGTTTTTGAAATATCCTTCAAAACATTTTTCCATAGTGCAGAAGTCAAATCCTAACCCCCTTTACCACTCAATCAAAGCAACATCGGTCGGGTTTTCGTTTATGACATTGCTCACTACCTTACCGCTTTTCATCGTGATAACTCTGTCAGCCATAGGAGTGATAGCCTGATTATGCGTGATGAGAACGACCGTCATGCCCTCATTATGGCACGTATCCTGAAGAAGCTTCAGGATCTGTTTTCCGGTATTGTAGTCGAGTGCGCCAGTCGGTTCATCACAGAGAAGCAGCTTCGGCTTTTTCGCCAGCGCTCTCGCAATGGAAACTCTCTGCTGTTCGCCGCCGGAAAGCTGTGACGGAAAGTTATGAATTCTCTCGCCCAAACCAACGCTTTCGAGAGCTTCAACCGCATCTTTATGATCCTTGCATATCTGAGAAGCAAGCTCAACGTTTTCCTTGGCGGTGAGGTTTGGAACAAGGTTATAGAACTGAAAGACAAAACCGATATCGTATCGTCTGTATGAAGCGAGATCATGTTCGTCAAGGCTGCTTATATCGTTGCCGCCGACCGTGATTGTACCCTCGTCACAGCTGTCCATACCGCCGAGTATATTCAGAACAGTAGTTTTTCCTGCGCCGCTGTTTCCGACAACAACAGCAAATTCGCCCTGTTCAATTTCAAATGAAATTCCGTCAACAGCGGTTATAGTTACCTCGCCCATTTTATATCTTTTATATACGTTTTTAAAATCAACAAATGAACTCATTTTATTTTATACCCCCTTTATATTTTTCAGTATTGTAAAGCTTATTAAAGTTTAAAAGAGGACAGTTAAAGTTTTTGCCAAGCTTTTTTCAAAAAGTACCCCAAGGGCACTTCCTTCGGGGC
>CAMHNT010000046.1 GCA_946186535.1 uncultured Clostridia bacterium | reverse complement strand
ATAAAAATCTACTGCGCATCTTCGGCACAATCTCTGTGCGGTATTGCCTTAAGAATCGTTTTCACGGACACAGACCGATTTTTTTTAAGAGTTTTTAGATAAAATAGGGAAAAGCTATTGAAAAAAATTGCATTTCAGTGTAAAATTAATATCGATGATTTATGCGTGTAATTATATGCGAAAAATTGATACCGATTTTAAAGACGGTACCGAATGATCTGTAAAGGAGATTTAAAATGGCTACTCTCATTAACGGAAAAGAAATTGCCGCTCAGGTTAAAGCCGACGTTGCGACGGAGGCAGAAAAACTCGCCGAGTTCGGCGTTACACCGGGACTTGCTGTTATTATTGTGGGCGATGATCCGGCTTCTAAAATCTACGTAAGAAATAAGAAAAAGGCATGTGAAGAGGTTGGCTTCTATTCGGAGGAATTCGCTCTTCCGGAAAAGACTTCCCAGAAGGAGCTTCTCGAACTTATCGATACACTCAACAAGCGATTTGACATCGACGGAATTCTCGTTCAGCTTCCGCTTCCGAAGCACCTCAACGAGAAAACCATCATCGGCGCGATTTCGCCGAAGAAGGACGTTGACGCTTTCAGCCCGTTCAATGTCGGAAGAGTCATGATCGGTGAATACAGATTCCTTCCCTGCACACCGGCAGGCGTTATGGAGCTCATCAAGTCCACCGGAGTTGAGATCGGCGGAAAGAACTGCGTTGTTATCGGAAGAAGCAATATCGTAGGAAAGCCTATGGCTATGATGCTTCTCCACGAAAACGGAACCGTTACGGTTTGTCACAGCAAGACCGAAAACCTCGCCGAGATTACCTCAAACGCCGATATTCTCGTTTCGGCAGTCGGAAAGGCTAAGTTCGTTACGGCGGATATGGTGAAGGAAGGTGCCGTTGTTATTGATGTCGGCATGAACCACGACGAGGACGGAAAGCTCTGCGGCGACGTTGATTTCGACAGCGTTGAACCGAAGGCAGGATTCATCACTCCTGTTCCGGGCGGAGTAGGTCCTATGACTATTGCGATGCTTATGAAAAATACTCTTACTGCGGCAAAGCTCAATGCTTCGACCGCAACGAAAAAGTTGGGTAAAAAATAATTGATTTTTATATGCACAGTCCGTCAAGGGGTGTGCATATTTTGTAAATTCGGCATATTTTAAGACGAAACATCCGTTACCGTGCATTTACCACAAAAATATAGTATTTCACATCATTTGTGACACAGTCGTCTGTGCTTCTGATATAATAATATATAAAAAACAGAAACCATGAATTTGTTCTTTTCGGCAGAGGGATAAAATTTGTATTATCCTATTGACATTGTATTAGTACGAGCGTATAATTGTATTAATTCAAATAGAACAAAATGCACTGCACAAAAGAAGTGGGGTTAATGAAAAAACAAAATTATATTGAAGTTATTTCTGTTTTTGCATTGATTGTGTTTTTGAAACGGTGACAATTGTGTATATCTTAGAAATGATGGTATTCAGGAGGAATAGTTATGAAAAAAGTTGTAGGAATACTTATAACGATAGTTGTAATTTTTGCTGTCGGCGGAGCGGGATATTTCTTTGTGATTCCGATGCTGGCGGGCAGCGGCGCATCAAACGAGGATATCGTCTATGTGACGAGTCTCAATGAGATTCTGTACGGTTTTTCGTTTTCGTCAAACAGATACAGCGGCATCATTGAAACTCAGGAGGTTGTTCCTGTGGACGCTGACGCAGACAAGAAGATAAAAACAACCTTCGTTAAAGAGGGCGACGAGGTGAAGAAGGGCGACAAGCTTTTCGAATACGACATTGAAGAGATGCAGATTCAGCTCGATCAGAACAGGCTCGATCTGGAACAGACAATCTCTCAGATAAAGGACTACAACGATCGTATCGCTTCTCTCGAGAAGGAAAAGAAAAACGCTTCGTCAAACAAGCAGCTTACGCTCTCCAATGAGATTGACGCCGCAAAAATCGAACTGAAAAAGGCTGAATACAGCAAGACCTCACTCGAAAAGGAAATCGACAAGCTCGAAAAATCAATAAAGAACAACGTAGTCAAATCA
This sequence comes from uncultured Clostridia bacterium, assembly GCA_946186535.1. Lineage (GTDB taxonomy): Bacteria > Bacillota > Clostridia > Oscillospirales > Acutalibacteraceae > RUG592. The sequence goes on along the minus strand of CAMHNT010000046.1, from coordinate 9,911 downwards.
ACCGTTGGCGGCACGGTTCAGTCGGTTAACGACCCGACGGTTGACGGATATGTGACTATTGCTTCAAACGGCGACTACAGAATCAAGGCGGTAGTCAGCGAGGAGAATATCTATGAATTCTACGAGGACGAGCCTATCCTCATCCGCTCGAGAATTGACGATGAGCTTACGTGGACGGGAAATGTTACGTCAATTGACACAGCAAAGCCGATTATCGACAATAATTCATACGGCGGAGACGCTGCAACAAAATATCCGGTCTATATCTCTATCGACAGCACTGACGGTCTTCTTATTGGTCAGCACGTTACGGTTGAAATGAACATAGATACGGGCGAGGAAAAGGAAGGTATCTGGCTTTATGATTACTACATAAGCGACATTGATTCGGATCCTTATGTCTGGGCCGAATCAGCCGACGGAACTATCGAGAAGCGTTCCGTCGAGCTCGGAGAGTATGATGAAGAAATGATGCAGTACGAGATCCTGTCCGGAATTACGGAAGATGATTATCTTGCGTTCCCGGAAACGAGACTCTTTGAAGGCATGAGAACAACTTACAATGCCGAAGACATAATGATGTATTCTGATGATTTGGGAGACATGGGAGATTTAGGAGAAGATTATGGCTTTGAGGGCGAAGGAGAAATCGCTTATGACGGTGTTGCAGTGGGCTAAGGAGGTAGTTTTATGATTCTGACATTAAACGGAATTTTCAAGAATTATCTCACCGGTAATATGGAGGTTCCCGTACTTAAGGATATAAATTTGGAGGTTGAGGAAGGCGACTATCTCGCTATCATGGGACCGTCCGGTTCGGGAAAGTCGACACTCATGAACATCATCGGCTGTCTTGACAAGCCCAGTTCGGGACAGTACCTTTTTGACGGAGTCGATATTTCAAGACAGAATGACAGCTCGCTTTCCGAAATCAGAAACAAGGGTATCGGATTTGTGTTCCAGAATTTCAATCTTCTTCCCCGTCAGACTGCGCTTGAGAACGTTGAGCTTCCGCTTCTCTATGCGAAAATAGGAAAGAAAAAAAGAAGAGCGATCGCAATGGAGGCTCTCGAGAAGGTCGGACTCGGCGACAGAATGGATTTTTTCCCGACTCAGCTTTCGGGCGGTCAGAAGCAGAGAGTTGCGATAGCTAGAGCAATAGCGAACAAGCCGAAGATCCTTCTTGCGGACGAGCCGACCGGTGCGCTTGATTCGAAGTCGGGCGACCAGGTTATGGAGCTTTTTTCGGCTCTCAACGAAGAGGGAATGACAATTGTAATGATTACGCATGAAAAGGCGATCGCCGACTGTGCGAACAGGACGGTTGTTATCTATGACGGAGAGATACGTTCCATCGGTGAATTTGAGGCTATTCTGAATTCAAGGAAATTCGGATTTGGAGGTAGAGAAAATGGGCAAGTTTAAGAAAAGATTTGTTGTGATTCCGATACTTGTCCTTGCGATAGGCGGAGTCTTTTATTCTGCGCTTGAGGCGAAAAGAAGCTCAGCTTCGGTGGTCAGCGTTGTCAAGGTTTCGGAGGCCGATGAGTCTTACGATATGTACGGCGAAGAGTCGAGCTACAGCGGCAGCCTGAAAAAGGGCAGCGTTCAGAATGTAAAGGTCAATACCGAACTTAAAATTGACGAGGTCAAGGTGAAAAAAGGTGACAAGATTTCAAAGGGAGACGTTCTTTTTACTTATGAAACAAAGTCTCTTGAGCTTAACGCAGAGGAAGCCGAGAATAACGTCAAAGCGGTTGAAAACAAAATCAAGATAGCGGAAAACGAGCTTTCCGTCCTGAAAAAGCTTCAGCCTTCGGAGAATGCGCCTAAGGACTATGTTCCCGAGGTAATCGAGCAGGTCGAAACCTTTGACGTTCCGAGTGTCGTGAAATTTGAATATGAAAAAAGAATAACTCCGGATTCGATTCCTGTGATGGGAAACGGAAGCGCAGACGAGCCGTTCATTTTCTATGTCGGTTCGGATACGGTCGTGACTAAGGAATATCTGATTTCGCTTTGCGGAGATGAAAACGGCGCGAAGTTTGCGCTGTTCTATGTCTGCGACGAAGAAGGCGATCCGCTTTTTGCGAGACTGGTTGACGGGTCAAAAATCGACGCCGAAACAATCGAGATGTGGTGCGTCAGCGACGGCGTTGAAATCAGTCCCGAGGGAAATGTTTCTTATGACGGAAGCTCGTCCGAATTTGCGATATTTATAATGCAGTCTAATTCTCCGATAGGAAACAATGATGAGGAACAGATTCCTGATTCGATGCCGCAAGGATTCGAAGGGTTGGAAAATCTTTACGGATACACCGAAAACGCCGCTCAGGAAGTGAGCGAGAAAGATTCGGACTATGAGATTTCGGAGAAGGATAATTATGTCTATTCAAAAGAAGAGCTGAAAACCATGATTTCCGAAAAGGAAAAGGAAATCGAACAGCTGGGTTTTGAGAAAAAGCAGGCTGAAATCAACGTGAAGAAAGCGAAGCTGCTTCTTGAAACAGGCGCCGAGGTGGCTGAGCTCAGCGGCACGGTGACGTTTGTTGCGAAGGACATCAATCATCTTTCCGAAAGCGGAGCGTACATCACTATCACAAGCAGCAGCGGAATGAGCGTTGCGTCTACGATAGGCGAGTTTTCGCTTTCGAAAATAGCTATCGGAATGCCTGTTACCGTGACCGATTGGAGCAGCGGAAGCAGCTACAGCGGCGAGATCACGTCAATCAGCGACAAGCCTCAGGCGAGTGATTCGGAAAACAGCACTGAATCGTACTATGAGTTCGTTGTTACCGTTGAAGAAAGCTTTGAGATAAATGAAGATGGATATGTATCGATACAGCTTGACGATGGGTCTTCGCTATCGAAGGGAGTATATCTTTACGGCTTGTTCGTGAGACAGGAAGGCGGAAGATATTATGTTATGGTTGCTAATGAAGACAACGTCATCGAGAAGCGTTACGTTACGGTGGGAAACAAAATGTACGGAATCATGTTTGAAGTTGTTGACGGCATCACCAGAGACGACAGAATAGCGAATGCCTACGGAAACACGGCGGAGGGAATGCCTGTGGTTGACGGTGACTATGATGCTATTCTTTACGGAAGCAGCTTGTTGTATTGAGGTGATTAAATGATTGAGAATATAAGACTTTCTTTAAAGGGAATAGTATCCCACAAAATGCGTTCCGCACTTACGATGCTGGGTATAATAATAGGTATCGCTTCTATCATTATGATCGTGTCGATCATTCAGGGAACAACCGGCGGTCTCAAGGATTCCATGATAGGCGATGATACAAATACCGTCACGATCAGTCTTTATGACAAGAACGACAGATATAGCCCTTATGACGCAAGCCTGTCCGGAACAATTCCTGGTATTACGACAATCCCGGAGAGCAGTCTCCAGGATATCAACGATCTTGAAGGCGTTAAAAAGGCTATACCGGTTTATTACAAACAATACAGTATGAATTACAGTTACAATGAGGTAACCGAAGACGGAGGAGTCTACGGAGTCGGTGAGGATTTCTTCGATGTGGAGAATCTTGTTCTGACGACGGGAAGACTTTTTACGGAAAAGGACTATGAGGACAGAAACAACGTTATAATCCTTTCGTCCGAAGCCGCAGGCTCGCTTTTTTCAAATGAAGACGCAGTCGGAAAGACTGTAAAACTCGGAAACGATATGTTTGTTGTGGTGGGTGTTGTAACAAAACTCCGTGATTACAGCAACATCAATTCAATGAACGATTATTTTACGAAGATAGGATTCAATTCGAGCGAGGTGTACGTTCCGATGACCTCGTGGAATCTGGTCGGAGGATATGACGATATTCAGAGTCTGATTCTGAAGTTTGAGAATGTTGACGACATAGTGACGCTTTCGACGAAGGCGGCGTCTATTCTCAATTCGGGTCTTATGACGGATAAGTATGAATACACGAACGGATCTCTCAGCGAGCAGTCCGAATATCTCGAAAACGTCACAGGAGCAGCGTCGATTCTTCTCATAGGTATCGCAAGCATTTCTCTTCTCGTAGGCGGTATCGGCGTTATGAATATTATGCTTGTTTCGGTAACGGAGAGGACAAGAGAAATCGGTCTGAAAAAGGCATTGGGAGCAAAGAGAAAAGTAATACTCTTGCAGTTCCTCACGGAGTCGGTCGTTCTGACGAGCGTGGGAGGAGTTATAGGTGTGCTGATAGGAATAGGGCTGGCATATTTGATCGGTATGTTCCTTGATATGCAGATAGCGATAAGTGTTCCGGCGATTGCTGTTTCCGTAGGATTTTCGATGTTTGTCGGAATAGTGTTCGGACTGGTTCCTTCGATTAAGGCTTCGAAGCTTGATCCTATTGACGCTTTGAGATACGAATAATTTTTTAAGTGAAAAGGGGAATCCGGATAATCCGGGTTCTTCTTTTTTATTTTGAAAAAGTCTGAAAGAGGACGGTTAAAGTTTTTGCCCCAGCTTTTTTCAAAAGGTGCTCCGAGGGAAGTGTCCTTGGGATACGAAACCCTTAACGAAATGTTACCCCATAAAAATGCCGTAGTACGGCATTTTTATAAACTTTATGCATATTTTAACTATGTTTCATCGATTTTCTCATTTATAGTAAATAAAAAAAGAATCCCGAAATCGAGGGAAAATATTGACTAAAATGCTTGTATGTATTATACTGATTATATAAGATTTGACGTATTAATGGGAGGTATTAATATGAGTTCATTTTCTATAATTACGGATACAGCCTGTGATATGCCTGCTTCACTTGCGGAAAAGCTCGGAATTTCCGCAGTGCCGCTGAAGGTGGTTATCGCAGAAAAAACTATAGATTGTTCGCTGAGCAGGCTCGACGTAGGAAGCAAAAGCTTCTATGATATGCTGAGAAACGGAGTTGACGTAAAAACGGCTTCACCGTCGATCGATGATTTTATCAGATATTTTAAGAAGGAGCTTGACTGTGGATGTGATATTTTGTATATCGGCTTTTCTTCCGGACTCAGCGGTTCCTACAATGTCGGAAGAATCGCCGCAGAAGAGCTTTCTTTTGACTATCCCGACAGAAAAATCCTGACCGTTGACAGCCTGAGCGGTTCAATGGGTCAGGCGCTGATTCTGTATCACTGTGTTCAGATACAGCGTGAGGGAGCAACGCTGGAGGAAGTCTATGAGTATGCCGAGAGGATCAAGTACAATGTCTGCCACTGGTTCACGGTTGATGATCTTCATCACCTGAAAAAGGGAGGAAGAATTTCGGCTGCCGCCGCAGTCGTAGGCTCCGTTATGAATATCAAGCCTGTTCTTAAGGTCAACAAGGACGGAAAGCTTGATGTTGTCTATAAGGCGCGCGGAAAGAAATTTGCCATTGCAAAAATGGTTGAGCAGATGGGTCAGCATTTCGACCCCGACAACAACGACATTGTGTTCATCACTCATGCGGACTGTGCTGATGACGCGGACCTTCTCGCACGTTCAATTACGAAGAATTACGGTATCACAGATTTTGTGATTTCGGATATCGGTCCGTCTCTCGGAGCACATTCGGGTCCGGGTGCATTGGCGCTGTTTTATATTGGTGATGAAAGATAATTGTCTTTTAAATAATATAGCCTCCATTCGGGTTTGAATGGAGGTTTTGTTGCTTATAATATTGCCATAACCGTGAGCATTTCCTCAAGACGTTCATAAATCGAATCGAGGTCGCTGTCGGGAAGCGGATTTTTTCCGAGTCCGACCTCAACCGTGAACGCAGGGCGGTGAAGCTCCTCTATTATCCAGTCCTTAAGTCCTCCTCCGACTGCCGTGCCGGTAGGCTCGGAGAGGGTGTAGCTGCTGAGGTCCGACATGATTTTCGCAAGCTTGTAGGAACGCTTTGGTGTGTTTTCTCCGAAGGTGTAGTAGATTTCTTCGCCCTGACTGTGAAATGCGATAGTGTGTCTTATGTTGTGGGTTCGGCAGTACGATGTGACGGCTTTTGTTTCGGGTTCGCTTTCGGGAAACTCTCCGCCGTATTTTGACGGGCAGGGATGCAGAATTCCGTTTTCACGCTCGCAGCTTTTCACGCTGTCCCAGTCAGCATTGAAGTTGTGATTTATGTCAACTCCGACGGCGTTTGCCTGCCATATGGTATGGTCACCGAGACACGCCCTGTTTACAAAATCAGCAAGCTCTCCGGCAGAGTTTGCGCCGATACGGCAGATCGCCGCACCGTCGGGATTCAGACAGGGAACGATCGTAAGGCCTCGGTTGGGAAGATAGCTTCTCACAGGATAGCCGCCGAATTTTTTGCAGTTTTTGAAGTGTTCGCAAAGTCTTATGAAATATCGCATGAGCAAACGTGAGGTTATGAATTCCATTCCGTGGACGCCGCCGACATAAAGAACGGTTTCGTCGGTTCCGCCGAGAGTGAAAGCGTTGATTTCCCTGCTGCAATGGGTATAGCCTATTGTTTCGCACTTGACGAAAGGATAATTTTCGGTTATTCTTTTTTTGAAGGTTTGTAATTCTAAAATTTTAATCACCTCGCTGCAATGGCTGAAAGCATTGCAATGAATTTTTATGTTTATAATAAAAAGTTTGAAAGAGGACTATTAAAGTTTTTGCCCAGCTTTTTTCAAAAAGCTGGCAGGTCGAGGGCAGCGCCCTCGTGGGTTTTTAAGGGCGAAGCCCTTAACTGTTTATTACTCCTTAAAAATGCCGCACTGCGGCATTTTTATAAAACCTTTTGTATAAATTTAAACTGTTGTTCTATTAAAGTATTCAAACCGTGAGTTCTTTCATGGGGCGAACTTGGTTTAATGTGAAAGTTTATTCTGCCCACACAGCTAAAGCATAAGTTCCGTCAACCAATCGGCTATCGCACCCCAAGGGCACTTCCTTGGGGGCGCCTATGAAAAAGTTGGATCAAAACTTTAATAGTTAGTTTTTTATATTACAACGAGTTGTTTTAATAATATTAAATCAGAAAGGAAAATATGCTATGAAGCTTGAAGAAAAAACTTTATCATCAAAAACTATCTATGACGGGAAAATAGTTCACCTCAATCTCGACGAAGTGGAGCTGCCCGACGGAAAGAAAACAAAGCGTGAAGTCGTAAACCATCCGGGCGGAGTTACGGTTGCGGCGCTGACCGATGAAAATGAGCTTCTGTTCGTGAGACAATACCGTTATCCCTTCAAGGAGGTCGTGCTTGAGCTTCCGGCAGGAAAGCTCGAAAAGGGAACTTCTCCGCTTGAAAACGGAAAGAGAGAGCTGCTCGAGGAAACCGGTGCGGTCGGTTATAATTATATCTCACTGGGCGCACAGATGGTGTCGCCGGGCTTCTGCAACGAGGTTGTTCATATGTATATGTGCAGGGTCGAAAGGTTCGACGTGCAGCAGCTCGACGAGGGCGAGTTTCTGAATATTGAGAGGATACCTATAGAAAAAGCGGTCGAAATGGTGCTTAACAATCAGATTCCCGACGGAAAAACCCAGACCGCAGTTTTAAAGGCGTCTATGCTTCTTGAGTCGGGGAAAATATGATTATAAAAAGGTATTGAATTATCTCCGTAAAATGGTATAATAATAATGGTAACTTTCAGGCAGTTAATGGATTTAATACTGCCTTTTAAATAATCATCCAAGCATCAGGGAGGCAGACATTTTATGAGCAAGGGCAAGTTTTATATCACAACCCCGATTTATTATCCTTCGGGTAATCCGCATATCGGTCACTGTTACACTACAGTAGCCTGTGATTCAATTGCACGCTACAAGCGTATGCAGGGCTATGACGTAATGTTCCTGACGGGTACGGACGAGCACGGTCTTAAAATTGAACAGAAAGCAAAAGAGCGCGGAATTACTCCGAAGCAGTACGTTGACGAGATCGTTGAGATCTTTAAGAATCTCTGGAAATATATGAACGTAGATTATGACAGATATATCAGAACAACGGATGACTATCATATCGAATCGGTTCAGAAAATTTTTAAAACGCTCTACGACAAGGGTTACATCTACAAGGGCGAGTACAGCGGAAACTACTGTACTCCGTGTGAGAGCTTCTGGACGGACAGTCAGCTTGTTGAGGGAAAATGTCCTGAGTGCGGACGTGAAGTCAAGCAGGCTAAGGAGGAGGCTTACTTCTTCAAAATGGCTCCGTTCGCAGAGCGTCTTGAAAAGCTTCTCACTGAAACCGATTACCTCCAGCCGAAGACAAGAGCGACCGAGCTTGTAAACAACTTCATAAAGCCGGGTCTCGAGGATCTCTGCGTTTCGAGAACTACCTTTAAATGGGGTATCCCCGTTCCGTTTGACGAGGGTCACGTTGTTTATGTATGGGTTGACGCTTTGTCGAACTATATCTCGGCTTTGGGATATGAGAATGAGAAGTACAATGATTATGACGAATACTGGCCTGCAAATGTTCATATGGTAGCCAAGGATATAATGAGATTCCACGCTATCACATGGCCTGCGCTTCTCATGGCGCTCGATCTTCCGATTCCGAAGCACCTCGCCGTACACGGCTGGATTACGTTCAACGGTCAGAAAATGAGTAAATCTATCGGAAATGTTGTCGATCCGTTTGTACTCGGCGAGAGATACGGCGCCGATTCGATCCGTTATCATATCCTCAGAGAAATGGCTCTCGGTTCGGACAGCTCGTTCTCAAACGAGATCATGATAAACAGAATAAACACAGACCTCGCAAACGGCTTGGGCAACCTTGTTTCAAGAACGGTTGCAATGGTTGAGAAATATTTCGGCGGTACGCTTCCGGAGGAGAAAACAGCAGGCGAGTTTGACGATGATCTTATATCTATAGCAACGTCTCTGCGTGACAAGACAGACGATTTCATAGAGAAAACTCAGATCAACAATGCGCTCGCTGAGATATTCAAGGTTGTATCCCGTGCGAACAAGTATATCGATGAAACTACTCCTTGGATTCTCGCAAAGGACGAAGCAAACAAACCTCGTCTTGCGGCTGTGCTTTACAACCTGCTTGATACTATAAGAATTGTCTCAACTCTTCTTTCTGCGTTCATGCCTTCCACAATGCCGAAAATTTGGGAGCAGATCGGTGCTTCGTCAGATGAAACGACATACGACAATGCAAACAAATTCAATGTTCTTTCTCAGACGGTAACGGTCAGGAAGGGCGAAGCGCTCTTCCCGAGAATCGACGTTGAAAAGGAGATCGAGGAGCTTAACGCTATCATTAAGGCAAATGCCGAAAAAGCACAGGCAAAAGAGCAGAACAAGGCAAATGCTGAAGATAAGCCCGAAGGAGTTGCGCTTATCGGAATTGACGATTTTGCAAAGGTTGAACTCAGGGTTGCGAATATCGTGAACTGCGAACCGGTGAAGAAGTCGAAGAAGCTTCTGAAGCTCACGCTCAACGACGGCGACGGAGAGAGAACGGTCGCTTCGGGTATTTCTCAGTTCTACAAGCCTGAGGAGCTGATCAGTCATAATGTTGTTATTGTGGCGAACCTTAAGCCTGCGAAGCTTTGCGGAGTTGAAAGTCAGGGTATGATCCTGGCTGCGGACTGTCCGGACGGCGACGTTAAGGTCATATTTGTTGACGATATCCCGGCAGGAAGCAAAATCAGATAATTTTTTATAATATAAAAAGGCTCTTTGTCAATAGTAGGGGTAACCCTAAAAAATAAAAGGTGAAGAAACAAGTGATAGTAATCAAACTGTCACTTGTTTTTTGTATGAAAACATATGTAGAATCCTGTTTCTAAAACGTTTGAAATTTTTGTAACCATAAGCATTGCGTTTCAAAACTTTAATTTTATTGTTGCAACCTTCCGTAAAACCGTTGGTAAAATTTGTGGAAAAAGAATTAAGGAAACGCTGAATAAATTGCATTTAAACTAATCAAATTTTGAATACAATTAA
>CAMHNT010000045.1 GCA_946186535.1 uncultured Clostridia bacterium | reverse complement strand
GAGCCCTTAACGTTTCGTCGCTTCTAAAAAATGCCGCAGTGCGGCATTTTTATAAACCTTTCTGTGCATTTTGACTATCGTTTAACCGAGTGTCTCATTTATATCTTTCTTTTATTTGTGAATGGGTTATTCGGGCTGTGCCGCATGTGTTCCTCTGAGCAGTGAAACAAGTTGAGAAATAACGTCGCTGTTTCCGTTGAGATTAATGCTGTCCACATTCTCACAGATACGCTCGATGTACTCAAGCTCCTTCAGCTTATACAAGGTAGCGTTTTCGTCCATGAGCTTTGCCGTGTTCAGCAAAGACCTTGTTGAAGCCACTTCTTCACGGCGTGTTATCACGCTTGCCTGAGCCTTCTTCTCGGCAAGCAGAACCGTATTCATGATGTTTCTGATTTCGCCGGGGAGAATGATATCCTTAACTCCGGCGTTCGAAAATTCCACATAAAGCTCATTTTCTCTTTCCTTCAGACGGTTTAGCACGAACTCGGAAAGCTCATCCTTGTTAAGAAGAATATCATCGAGTTTGTATTTTCCTACATATTCTCTGAGCGCAAGCTGCGCAGCCACATGAATCTGTTCGACATAGTTGTCTATCTCGGTGAGTATCCTGACATAATCCGTCACTCTGTAGTTGCATACAAAATTGATCCTCAGTGATACCTTGTCCTGAGTCATGATCTCCTGACCCGTGATATTCAGGTGAATGAGACGTGTATCGATATAATCGACATCGACCGGTATATTGTTTTTCCAGAAGTAGTATTCTCCCGGTTCAAGAATCTTCTGAAGCTTGCGGTTAAAAAACAGTCTTGCTTTCTGATGCTGAAAAACGGAAACCTTAGTGTACAGATGAGCCGGAATCCGCTGCTGAGAGAATATATACTCGGGGATATCCTCCGAAACATCGGGGGACGATATGTCCACAAGTCTGAATTCATGCTTTTGGTTATTGTTCCAGAAAGCGTACTTTCCGTTGGTGAGTGCGGAAGAAAATCTTCCGTCGGTGAAATGAAGCGCAAGCTGTTGGTCACCGACCTCAGCGACGGAAACATCGTTCTTTATTTCCTTTGAAGAAAGCAGGGTGTCGAGAGTGCAGTTTTCCGAAGAGAGAGGCTCATCAAGAGAAGAAAGCTCTATTTTACGGTCTCCGTATATGTAGTATTTGCCGGGGTTGAGTGGTTTTACAAATTTTCCGTTGATGAAAAGAAATCCCTTTTGATTTTCATTTACAATAATCTTTTTCATATTGAACCTCCTGTATTGAACCTGACCTGAGTCAGCATAGATTTCGATCCTGCAGTTATCGATGAACCGTTTGCGGCCAAAGGCTTCAGTGTGCAAATCCATAAGCGGAAAGGGTTTCTTCTGGCTTATGTTTAAGTCACACGGTATCCGCCTCCGGACAGGGCAGACAGCTCATTGTTTAAGGGACAAAGAGGCCGGAGCGTCCGAAATCTCTCAAACGGGATAACTGCAGTTTTTAAATAGTTTTTCTGTGTATGACAGTACATGAAAAATAAAAAATCCAAACCACTGGCGATACGTCTGATAACGTACGGTAGGATTCGAACCTACGATAATTGCCGGCTTTCAACGAAGCTGACAGCAAGAGTGCGGAACATACACTACGGAATATCCTTGTGCAACGCAGTGTTTTTTGAAACACACGCTCAAGCAGCCTTGCATATTTATAATACAGGAAAATTTTTCAGATATCACGGAAAAAAAGCTGCGAACTCAAAAAAGTCCGCAGCTTTGCTGTTTCTTCAGTCTGTCTTTTATTAAATTTACGAAGCTTTCCGGTTCGGTAACTTTTACCGTCGGTCCGAACGAAAGTATTCTTATGACAAGCTCCGTTTCGTCGTCCTTGGAGTAGTTTATTCTGAGCCGGTAATTATTCTCGTCCATTCTCACGGCCTCTTTCCTGAAGTGTGAAAAATGCAGCATCGCTCTTTCAAGAGTATTTCTGCTGTCTGAAAGAGTCAGCGTAACGCACTTCTCGGCTGAAGAATCATGTGAAATGCCGCTTTCCGGAATGTTGTCACTTGCATACTCACAGCTTATTATTCTTCCGAGATTTATTGTTCTGCAAAAGCGGTTTCCGCTTGCGATGAGTCTGAATTTGTCATCCTTTTCGGAATATTCGAGGTGCTCGGGAATTACGCATTCTTCGGAAAAAGAGCCTTTTCGATTAGTCATTTTTATCCTGAGGGGCTGACGGAGTTTTATCGCTTCAAGGATTTTTCTGAAATTTTTTATATATTCGGCGTCTTCAAAATCGTCGCCGTCGGAATACTTATCAAATATATAATAGTCTTCCTCAGTGAACAGCGGCTCAACGTCTTCGAGAAAATCAAAGTCACATTCAAAAAGCTTTATTCGTGAGTCGAGCGAAACGGCTTTCAGCCATCTTTTCTGCAAATCTGTCAGCGGCGTCGCCGGGGGATTTTTTATCGGAGTTGTGCCGTCGGCTCTTAAAAGCTGCCACCGCTTTTCCTTCAATGCAGGTTCTATTGTCAGAAGGCTTTCCGAATAAGCGTACTTTTCGATTATGGTTCTCATTTCGTCGGAGGATATTTTCTTGTTTACGGCAGCCTTGATTATTTTTGAGACCGTATTATAATAAACTCCATATAGCTCGTTAAATATCATCATCATTCTATTCCTCGTTCAGATCGTAAAGATCATACATATTTCTTATGTCGTTTTTAAATCTGAGTTCGGCTTCTTTGTTTGAAAAGCTTATGTCTGTTATTCTTCCGATGAAGGTTCTGATCCATGGGATCATTTCGTTTGAATCGTAGACTTCGGCAGTGAATCTGCAGCTGTTTTCATCAAGCTTTTCTACCGTTCCGCAGCGTTTTTCACGGACGAGACGTTTGTATATAAATTCTTCTCCCGGGTCATAGTGAACGGTAAATTCAACGTGTTCCGTCCTTTCGCTTCCGCCCTGAGTGCTGACTCCCCATATGTGTTTGTGCATGCCGGTGAGCTTTTCTCTTAAAGTATCGAAATCGTCTGCCGCACCGAGCTCCTTGACTTTCAGAATATAGTCCAGTCTGAAGGATCTGATCCTTCTGTTACTGCGGATATATCCGAGAAGATACTGACGTCCGTTCTGAACGCTGATGAATATATTCAGAGGAACGAGTCTTATGGTCACCGGTGCTTCGGATTTTCTGTTGAGGTTAGAAATCTCAACTTCGTTTTTGTTGTGCATTGCCGAAAACAGTGAACATAAAATTTCGCTGTCGAGCGCCTGAGTTATGTAATGATGTTTAAACGCAAAGTGATCTTCGTGTTCTTCCGTCCTGTCGAGAAGAAATGAACCGATAACTCCGCAGGGGGCAGCCTCCGAATAAAAATCCAGTACGTCGGGACAGTTTAATTCTGTATCCTCAGCCCTTCGATAAAAAACGGTTTTTCCTTTTTTCTCTGTTTTAATAATACCCTCTTTTACATATTCCGCAAGCTTTTTCCGGACGGTTGATTCATCGTAAAACCTCGGGGCGGAGAATGAGGAAAGATAATTTTTGTCTATGGAATCGGTTATTTCATGAAGTGTTTTTGCTTCTCCGTTGGGCAGAAGAATATCAAAGATAATGAAATGCAGCGTAATATCTCCGTCGGTAAAGCTTTTCGACTTCAATGCTTTGTATAAGGGATTGTGACGTGAAACACGGCTGTCGATTGATATGAACATATTTTTTCCGTCGGGAGTGCGATGAAAGGACATACAGTCGCCCAGCCAGCTTTCCACACGTCTTCGCTCATCGTCATAGGAACGGGTGCTTTTGACAGTATATTCTTCACGGCTTTTGAATCCGTAAACATAAAATTCTCTCATATAGCTTCGTATACGTTCAAAGTTTTTAATAAGCTCATTGTATGCCAATTCAGACCGCCCCCCCGATCAGATGTATATTTTTCCGTTCTTGTAATTTTATATTATAAATCATAGCATAAAATCTTTGATGTTTCAATCAGGATCAATATTGTTTAAAAGAAATTCAAAAAAATATTGATTTTGTTCCGAATAAAGAGTATAATATAAAAAAATTTAATAATGACCGGGAGCTTGTATGACGGGCTGAGAGGAAGGTAAACCTTCGACCGATAACCTGATTTGGATAATGCCAACGTAGGGAAAATTTAAGGGATCACTGAACAAAATCGTAAGACGGACGGATTGTTCGATATTAATCAGTATTTTCTTTGCATAGGAGCTGCCGGATCGGCGGCTCTATTTTTTTGACAGGAGGTTTAAAAAATGGTAAAAATCAACGGCAAAGACGTGAATGCCGCAGGGCTGACTCTTTCGGAATATCTCAAGCGTGAAAGCTACAATCCGAAAACGATTGCAGTCGAGCTTAACGAGTATATCGTTTCAAAGGACAGCTACAGCGATACGTTGCTCAATGACGGAGACGTCGTAGAGATCGTGAATTTTGTGGGGGGTGGCTGATCTGTGACACCCTCGGAAGAAGAAATGCTCAGAGCTTTTGAGGAGCGTCACGGCAGAGAGCTTCAGAAAAAATTTTCTGCGGCGGCTGTCGCTGTATGCGGACTCGGAGGGTTGGGGTCGAATATTGCCGTTTCACTCGCAAGAGCGGGTATCGGACGGCTTATTCTGATTGATTTTGATAAGGTTGATGTTACAAATCTTCACCGTCAGCAGTACAAGGCTTCTCAGGTGGGTATGTACAAAACCGACGCACTGTCGGAAAATCTCAGGGAAATTTCACCGTATATCAGAACAGAAATTCATACAGTGAAGGTTAATGAGGAAAATGCTTCGGAGCTTCTGAAAAGTGCGGACATAATCTGCGAGGCTTTTGACTCGGCGCAGGCAAAGGCGATGACGGCGAATATTGTGCTTGAAAGCTTTCCCGAAAAGTATCTTGTCTGCGCATCTGGAATGGCAGGTATCGGCAGCTGCAATACAATTAAGACGAGGAGAATTTCAAAGCGTTTTTATATCTGCGGTGACGGGGTGAGTGACGTTTCCGAAAACGGCGGACTTTTTTCGTCTCGTGTAATGCTTTGCGCCGCTCATCAGGCTCATACGGTTCTGAGAATATTGGCAGGGGAGTTTGAGGTGTAGCATACTTTACTGTTGTTAAAACAATATTATAGTTTTTGCGTACTTTTAAAATTTGCTGATTCATAGAAAGAAGGATAATAAAAATGGATAACGACAAGCTGGTCATAGGCGGTCATGAATTCAATTCGAGATTTATTCTCGGTTCGGGAAAATACTCTCTCGGACTCATCGAAGCCGCCGTTAAGGACGCAGGTGCGGAGATAATCACACTTGCCGTCAGACGTGCAAACACAAAGGAACAGGAAAACATTCTCGACTATATCCCGAAAGGAGTCACTCTGCTTCCGAACACAAGCGGAGCGAGAAATGCCTCTGAGGCTGTCCGCATAGCGAGACTTGCAAGAGAGCTTGGGTGCGGAAATTTCGTTAAGGTGGAAATTATGCGTGACTCAAAGTATCTTCTGCCCGACAATCAGGAAACCATAAAGGCGACCGAGATACTTGCGAAGGAAGGATTTGTCGTAATGCCCTATATGTATCCCGATCTGAATGTTGCACGTGACCTTGTGAATGCAGGTGCGGCTACTGTAATGCCGCTTGCTTCACCGATAGGCACAAACAAGGGCCTTGCGACGAAGGATTTTATACGTATTCTTATTGATGAAATCGACCTGCCTATAATTGTGGACGCAGGTATCGGAAAGCCCTCTCAGGCATGTGAGGCAATGGAAATGGGTGCGGCGGCTATCATGGCGAACACGGCGCTTGCTACCGCAGGTAATCTTCCTCTCATGGCATCAGCTTTCCGTCAGGCGATTGAAGCCGGCAGAAAAGCGTATCTCGCAGGACTGGGCAGAGTTCTCACCCGGGGTGCTTCTGCTTCAGATCCGCTGACGGGATTTTTGAGAGATTGACGGAGGAAGAAATGGAAAATCAATTTTTTGTGGATTCAGCCGGTCTTTCCCCGAAGGCGCTCGAAAGAAAGCACCGTCTTGAATCGGATCCCTCCTTTCGCACAAACCACATGGAATACATGGAGGGAATGGAAATAATCGAGTCGGACGTATGTGAAAACGTTATGTCTCATGTGAAATCATACGACTATTCAAAATATACAGAAGGCGACGTCAGAGCTGCTCTCGGTCATGAAACATGCACAGTAGAAGATTTCAAAGCGCTGCTGTCTCCTGCGGCGGAGCCGTTTCTGGAAGAAATGGCGGAGAGGGCAAGGCTCGAAACGGGAAAGCATTTCGGCAATACAGTATATATTTTTACACCTATATATATAGCAAACTACTGCGAAAACTACTGCGTTTACTGCGGCTTCAACTGCTACAACAAAATAAAGCGCATGAAGCTTTCCATGGAACAGATCGAGCATGAGATGAAGGTTATCGCCGACAGCGGAATGGAGGAAATTCTTATCCTCACGGGCGAAAGCCGTGGTCAGAGCGATGTGAAATACATAGGCGAAGCCTGTAAGATCGCAAGGAAATATTTCCGCATGGTGGGAATTGAAATTTATCCCGTGAATACGGACGAATACAGATATCTTCACGAATGCGGCGTTGATTATGTAACCGTGTTTCAGGAAACTTATGACACGGAAAAGTATGAAACGCTTCACCTTGCAGGTCACAAGCGTGTGTGGCCGTATCGGTTTGACGCTCAGGAGCGTGCGCTCAGAGGCGGTATGCGAGGAGTTGCGTTTTCTGCGCTTCTCGGACTTTCGGATTTCAGAAAGGACGCACTCGCAAGCGCACTTCACGTATATTATTTACAGAGAAAATATCCTTACGCTGAAATGTCTCTTTCATGTCCGAGACTTCGCCCTATCATAAACAATGAAAAAATCAATCCGCTTGATGTTCACGAAAAGCAGCTCTGTCAGATCATCTGTGCATACAGAATATTCCTGCCGTTTGTCGGCATTACGGTTTCGTCACGTGAAAGCGCAAGCTTCAGAAACGGAATAGTAAAAATTGCGGCGACGAAGGTTTCCGCAGGAGTTTCCACAGGAGTCGGCGACCATGAGGAAAAATATGTTGGAAAGGAGTCGGACGGCGAACAGGGCGACGAGCAGTTTGAAATCTCAGACGGACGTGACCTTGACAGTATGTACAGGGACATTTCCGACGAAGGCTTGCAGCCGGTTCTGAATGACTATTTGTATGTCTGATATTCTTTGTGTGACAAACAGAAAGCTTTGCGGGGAGGATTTTCTGAAACGTATCGGAAGAATTTCAGATTCAAAGCCTTCCGGGATAATTCTCAGAGAAAAGGATCTGAGCGAAGAGGAGTACGGAAAGCTTGCGGAAAAGGTTCTTGAAATATGTTTGAAATCGGATACAAAGTGCATTATACATTCGTTTCCGAATACTGCAAAAAAGCTTGGCTGTAAAAATCTTCATGTACCGCTTCCTATTCTTCGGAACATGACGGACGGCGACAGAAAATATTTTAAGACTCTCGGAGCGTCATGCCACAGCGCCGCAGAAGCCAAAGAAGCGGAGAAGCTCGGGTGCAGCTATCTCGTTGCAGGTCATATTTTTGATACGGACTGTAAAAAAGGATTGCCGGGACGTGGAGTTGAATTTCTGAAAAATATCTGTGAAAGTGTGAGTATTCCTGTTTTTGCGATAGGCGGAATAGGGGCCGACAACATTTCGGAAGTTCTGAACTGCGGAGCAAAGGGAGTCTGTATTATGAGCGGACTTATGCAGTGTGATGATCCGCAGAGCTTTCTGAAAACATTAGGGAGTGATAGGAAGTATGAAATTCAATAGAGATATGCTTCTTTTGTATGCCGTTACCGACCGAAAACCGTCTGCGGAAAAAACGCTGTACGATCAGGTGAAGGAAGCAATTCTGGGCGGTGTTACAATGGTACAGCTCAGGGAAAAGAACCTTGACGAGGAAGAGCTTGTCAGGGAAGCCGTGGAGATGAGGAAGCTTTGTCACAGCTTCGGAGTTCCGCTTATTATAAACGATAACGTCGACGCTGCAATAAAAAGCGGAGCGGACGGAGTTCACGTAGGAATAGAGGATATGCCGGTTTCCGAGATACGAAAAAGAGTCGGCAGGGATTTTATTATAGGAGCGACCGCAAAGACGGTCGAACAGGCAAAGTCTGCGGAAATCTCGGGTGCGGATTACCTCGGGGTCGGAGCGGTTTTTCCGTCACCGACAAAAAGAAACGCAGTCAGGATAACAAACGAACAGCTGAGAGAAATCGCTTCGTCCGTTCGGATACCGATTGTTGCGATAGGCGGAATAAACAGCGAGAATGCACTCGAAATCAGAAACAGCGGAGCAAGCGGAATTGCGGTTGTTTCGGCTCTGTTTTCAGCGGAAGATATCAAAGCGGCGGCGGAGAAGCTTAGGGAAACGGCGAGAGAGGTCGCTGAAAGTGGGGAATAGAGAGAATAGTGACAAATACTTTATAGTAAACGCAATTTAGATTTTCTTAATAATTAATTACGAATTACGGCTGAAATGTTTGCGTTTAAGGGAACGCTCTGGCAGAGGGCTGAACGCCAAGAATTTCGCCGTCTGCGGACGGCGACCAAAGGCTCTGCCTTTGGAAACCGCCGGCTTTTTGAAAAAAGCCGGGCAAAAACTTTAACAGGCTTCGCTATTCTTAGATTATTGATAGTGAATAATATTTTAATTTTAGCGGCGGACCGGGGGCACCACTCTTCGTCGCTCAACAAAAATAATGTAGTCGAGGTAATCAGTTATGAGAACAGCATTATCAATCGCAGGAAGCGATTCCTGCGGAGGCGCCGGTATTCAGGCAGATATTAAAACAATGACTATGAACGGTGTTTATGCCATGAGTGCGATAACTGCGCTTACGGCTCAGAACACAACCGGCGTAACGGGAATCCTGGAGGTAACTCCCGATTTTTTAAGGCAGCAGATCGACATGGTTTTTGAAGACATCAGACCCGACGCGGTCAAAATAGGTATGGTTTCAAATTCCGGACTTATCAAAGTTATTGCCGAAAGGCTTAAGGCATACGGTGCCGAAAATATTGTCGTTGACCCTGTTATGGTTGCGACGAGCAGCGCCGAACTTATCCATACGGAAGCTATAGAAACACTTGAAAAGGAGCTTTTTCCGATTGCAAAGGTAATAACACCTAACATTTCCGAAGCGGAGGTTCTGTCGGGAATGACGGTCGGAACAAAAGATGACATGCTCTCGGCGGCGAAGGCAATATATGAAAAGCACGGCTGTGCGGTGCTTCTTAAGGGCGGTCACAGTGTGAATGACGCAAACGATCTTTTGTATTCGGACGGTGGTTATTTCTGGTTTGAGGGGAAGCGTATCGACAACTCAAACACCCATGGGACAGGCTGTACTCTTTCGAGTGCGATAGCCGCAAATCTTGCGAAGGGGTTCGACCTTGAAACTTCCGTGAAAAGGGCAAAGGACTATATTTCCGGCGCACTTTCCGCTATGCTTGACCTCGGAAGGGGAAGCGGCCCGATGAACCATGCGTTTGATCTTAACAGCCGTTTTTCGGAAATGGCAAGAGTGAATAATAAATGACTTTGTGATTCGATTATTTGAATGAATGGCGGCTGAAAGTTTTGCGTTTAAAGGGACGCTCTCTGCCAGAGCGTCCCCTCTCAGAAAACAGTCCCCCGGACTGTTTTCTGATTCACCCCTTGCAGAGGGCTAAACGCCAAGAAATTTCGCCGTCTGCGGACGGCGACCAAAGGCTCTGCCTTTGGAAACTGCAAGCCTTTGAAAAGGCTTGAGCGAAACTTTCATAAGCTTTACGCCAACTAAGGAATTAAGTCGTTTAATAAAATATCTGACTTGAAAGGAAACAAAATTTATGAGGAACTACAAAACACAAATGGAAGCCGCAAAGAAAGGCATCATCACACCCGAAATGGAAATAGTTGCAAAAAAGGAATACATAGACCCCGAAAAGCTCCGTGAATCCGTTGCGAAGGGAGTTGTCGCAATTCCCTGCAACGTTAATCACAAGTCGATTTCGCCGGAGGGAATCGGAATGGGACTTCGCACGAAGATCAACGTAAATCTCGGAATTTCCGGCGACTGCAAGGACTACGAGGTCGAGATGAACAAGGTCGACATGGCGATAAAGTTCGGTGCAGAAGCTATCATGGACCTGAGCAACTACGGAAAAACTCACGAGTTCAGAACTGCGCTGATTGAAAAGTCTCCTGCAATGATAGGCACAGTCCCGATGTATGACGCAATAGGCTATCTTGAAAAGGATCTCGTTCATATCACAGCGGAGGATTTTCTGAGTGTTGTAAGAGCGCACGCAGAAGAGGGCGTTGATTTCATGACTATTCATGCAGGAATCAACAGACGTGCAGTTGAAGCGTTCATGCGTGACAAGCGTAAAATGAACATCGTTTCGAGAGGCGGTTCACTGCTTTTTGCATGGATGATGATGACGGGAAACGAAAACCCGTTCTATGAGCACTACGACGAGGTTCTCGAGATACTCAGAGAATACGACGTTACTATAAGTCTCGGAGACGCTCTCCGCCCGGGATGTATTGACGACAGCACGGACGCAGGTCAGATATCCGAGCTTATCGAGCTTGGCGCACTCACCGAACGTGCGTGGGCGAAGGACGTTCAGGTTATGGTCGAGGGTCCAGGTCACATGGCTATGAACGAGATTGAGGCGAATATGAAGCTTCAGAAAAGAATCTGCCACAACGCTCCGTTCTATGTTCTTGGGCCTCTCGTAACGGATATCGCACCGGGTTACGATCACATTACCTCGGCTATCGGCGGAGCAATA
This sequence comes from uncultured Clostridia bacterium, assembly GCA_946186535.1. GTDB lineage: Bacteria > Bacillota > Clostridia > Oscillospirales > Acutalibacteraceae > RUG592. The sequence goes on along the minus strand of CAMHNT010000045.1, from coordinate 1,223 downwards.
GCTGCGGCGAGCGGCGCTGATTTCCTCTGCTACGTAACTCCGGCTGAGCATCTTCGACTGCCTGATGTCAACGACGTTAAGGAAGGCATTATGGCAAGCAAAATTGCAGCCCATGCCGCAGACATCGCAAAGGGCGTTCCTCACGCAAGAGACAGGGACAACGAAATGGCAGCGGCTCGCCATGTACTCGATTGGGACGCTATGTTCAAGGTTGCAATTGATCCGGAAAAGGCAAGGGAGTATTTTGAAAGCACACCGCCGGCAGACCGTCACACATGTTCGATGTGCGGAAAGATGTGCGCAGTTCGTACAACAAATATGATTCTCGAAGGAAAAAAAGTTGAATTCTGTGATGAATAAGATATTATGTTAAACAAAAAGGAAGAACCTCGTTCTGAAGTTCTTCCTTTTTTATGTACATTCTGTTAGGTAATATATCAACACATATTGTATAAATCAGTTCTCTAAACGTCTCCTATCAAAGCCGCCGCAATTACGGCTAAAAATATTACTACGATACGCAGAACCATCTGATTCTTGAATTTTACTTTAACTTTTGGTGAGGTCAGAACCGCACAGATTATAAATATAATTGCGCCTGCTATTTCTCCCATACATAAAGCAAACAGTACACACAGAATAGACCCTGCGAACAAGCGGTTCGTTCTGTCGCATATAACGCTAAGTATTGACATAGCTGAATTTTTCTTCGGCGGATTTTCCTGTGTGGCTGTGGGAACATTCGGAATGAAATTTGATGTTTCCGGAGCGGTATTGTTGGCCTGTGCTCCGCATGAGGGGCAGAACATTCCGCTGAATTCCGCTCCGCAATTCTGACATTTCATTGATCATTCCTCCTCTTTACTTTCCGAAAATCGCTTTGATAATCGCTACCGGAATCAGTATCCAGCCCAGAAGTGTTCCGAAGATAACTTTCTGTATGAAAATTGCGTTCCATGATCCGATCATGATTTTGTTTGCATAAATAGTTTTGTTGGCGGCGATGTAGCCGGCAATCATATAAATAACAAAAATAATCATAATTATCCTCCTTTTTTACTTTCGTGTCTCTTGTTTAGGGTGTGTTGAAACTACGGGAATGTGCAGATTTTTGAGCAGAATTTCTGCTCAGACAAGGAGAAAAATTGCAGGCGGGCTGTCGCCCGTCAAGATTTTCCGACGCAGTATGAGCAAAATTATGCCAAAAAGATGTGCGTTAGCGT
>CAMHNT010000044.1 GCA_946186535.1 uncultured Clostridia bacterium | reverse complement strand
AAAACCAAAAACATCTGCGGCAACAGATGCGTCATTAAGTACAAGCGACGCCGGATCAGCTTCACCCTGAGGAACAATTTCAATATTAATTTTTGCGTATTCCTTCATTTTTTCGCAAAAATCGTCACACTGCTTTCTGAGGATTTCCTGAGCCGCCTCCGGACCCCAGAGTTTAAGATTGATTGTACCATTGTCAGCCTCTTTTCCGAGCGGATTTGTGCTGCTTGTCAGGACACCGGCTTCATCGATTACCGCTACGCTGTTGCCTGTGGTTCCGGTTGAATCGCCGGAAGATGACTGTGATGACGCAACTCCCTCCTGGCTGCAGGCAGAAAAAGCCGACAAAGCAATAATCGCCGCAAGAACAACCGAAAAAATGCCTTTTGCTTTTTTTAACATTCTTATTTACCTCTTTCTGAATTTTATAATTCTTGAAATTCCCTATCCTGAAGAATATCAATTATTGCATTAAAAAATACATTTATCTATTTCTAATATAACACATTTTCAGTCGGTTTTTCAAGACACTTTAGCATTCCAATTATTAGATTTATTTTCAATATTTGTTGACTTTTTTGTATATATACATCATCGATGTGTTTTTATTCACATTTATAATATTGCTGTATTCAAAAATATATAAATAACTTCCAAATAATTTATATCTTCCGTGACAAAAAAAACGGTACCTATCGAAAAAAATCGATAGATACCGTGAAATGAGCCTTTGCATTGAAATAACGCTTATCCGATATGGTTTAAGAAGTCGGTAACAGGTGAATTAACCCTTAACACCACCTGCTGTAACACCTTCAACATAATAATTCTGCATCTTCAAGAAAAGAATCGTAATCGGAATCGCAACGATAACTGAACCTGCAAGGAACTGTTTGAAGTAACCCTGCTTGTATTCTCTGTCAGTCATTCTCTGAAGACCGAGAGCGACCGTATAGTTATCACGATTATCACCCATGATGATCTTTACGAGAATAAAGTCACACCACGGAGCAACAAAAGATGTGAGAATAGTATAAACAATAATCGGCTTTGACATCGGAAGAATAATCTTCCAGAAAATCTGATTTCTTGTCGCACCGTCAATCGTAGCAGCCTCATCAAGAGCTCTCGGAATTGTATCAAAGAAGCCCTTTGATATTGCAAAGTTAAGACCTGCACCGGCACTGTAGCAGATTACGAGAGCCGGAAGAGTCTGTGTAAGGTTCATGGCCTTCAGCAAATAGTAAAGAGCGATCATCGTCATGAAGCCCGGGAACATACCGAGTACCATACCGATGTTGATAAAGGTCTTACGTGATTTAAATCTCAGACGTGAGAATGCATACGATACCATCATTACCGTAAGTGTTGAAATAATGCAGGAGAATACTGCAACAACAAAAGTATTGAGGAACCATCTCGGATAGTCAAATACCGACGTATCCGTGAAGAGTTTTTTGTAGTTTTCAAGTGTATACTGCTTCGGGAATATGTAGGGAACCGTTATACCGCCCTCTGCTCTGAATGAGTGGAGAACAAGCCATATAAGCGGACTTACCCAAATAATGCCGAGAATAGCAAGAATAACATAAATGACGATATCCGAAATCATTCTGCTTAATTTGTAGCTTTTTATCATGAGAATTCCTCCTCATTTCTTGAAGACTTGGACATATTGAATGTAATGAGTGACAAAGTAGCGCAGACGATGAATACAAGAATACCAACGGCAGCAGCTGTATTGTAGTCATTACTTGACATAGTAAGCTTAAACAACCATGTAACGAGCAAGTCTGTTTCACCTGCCTGATAGAGGTTCGGGTTTTTGCTGGGTCCACCGCTTGTGAGGAGGTAGATAACGCTAAAGTTGTTGATGTTGCCTACGAAGGTCTGAATCAAATACGGAGTTGTAACGAAGAGCATATACGGAAGTGTGATCTGGAAGAACTGAACAACCGGAGTAGCGCCGTCAATTCTTGCACTTTCGTAAAGATCCTCAGGAATATTCATAAGAATACCCGATGTCTGAAGAATCGTATAAGGTACGCCGACCCACATATTGATTACAATAACCGTTATACGTGCGGTAAGCGCAGTACCATTAAAGAATGATACCGTCGGCAAATGCATATAAGACAAAATAAGATTTACTACACCGTCATCCTGAAGCATCTGGTTCATAAGAAGCAAGGATACGAACTGAGGAACGGCGATCGTAAGAACGAAAAGTGTTCTCCAGAGAGTCTTGAACTTGATACTCTTCTTATTGATCATAAGAGCGAGAATGATGCCGACAATATAGTTGGAGAAGGTTGCAAAAATAGCCCATACAATTGTCCACTTTGTGAGCTGTACGAATGTGTAGCTCTTGCTTGCACCTTCGGATGCCTCAAATACATCTCTGAAAGTATCAAGACCAACCCATGTGAAAAGCTTTCCCGGAGGAGTATGGTTTGCATCATAGTTAGTGAATGCAATGAGTATCATAAATGCAAGCGGGAGAACTGTAAATACAGAAATAAGAACTACCGGAACCGAAAGCATTGTCACATGATACTTTCCATCAAGGAAATCCTTAAGTTCTTCCTTGAGAGTAGGATTCTTCTTTCCTGCCTTGAGTGACTGCTCAGCACTATATGCGGATTTTGTGTTTGCAACATAGATTCCGATAAACAGGAACGTAATAAGAATTGACATTGTTCCGTAGAGAAGGATAAGCATTGAGTTATCGCCCTGTACGTTAACAATACGTCCTGTAACAGGATCTTCCTGCTGACCTGTTTCTAATGTACCGAGTGTATTGAACTTGCTGAGATAAACAAGTCCGAAGTTAACCATATAAATTATGTATAAGATTTCAGCGGCAAGGAATGCAAGTCCTTTTCCGACCTGACCTCTTGTAAAGTTACCGAAGCCCATCACTATGTATGAAAGCTTAGTAGCCATATCGCCCGAAGCGAATCTTGAACCGAAGCCCTTAAATCCCGCAACAATACCTAATACAAGATTCTTGAAGAATTTACCGATAGCACCGAAGAACGATCCCAGCTTGCTCGGAAGTTGTGAAAAAAACTCTTTGATCTTGTACTGAGCCTTTTGTGCAGGAGAAAGCGCTTTATATTCAATAAATGTCATTAGCTCACTCCCCTAAAATTATGCGTAAGTATTCGGGCAATTTAAGCAACCTCGAATTGCCCGAATACAAATTCATTTATACGTCGGATTCAAACAGTAGTTGATTAACCCTTGATGTTAGCGATTGTCTGATCAAGGATCTCCTTAGCGGACTCCTCTGTGAAAGGATCGTCGAACTCAACAACTCTGTTGCCCAATACCTTCATCGGATCCCAGAACTTGTCGGAAACGCCAACCTGAGCTACAGAGTGCTCGGACTGAGCAATTACAGCAGAGAGAGCTGCATCGCTTGTAACAACATCCTGCTCAGCAGCAACCTTGTTTGAAGGACCCCAGTTGAGCTGCTCAGCTCTCTGGATCTGGCACTCTTCACTTGTGAGGTACATAGCAAGAGCTACTGATGTTGAAGGATACTGTGTGCTGGAGTTTACACCGATGAGCTTGTAACCGAACATGTTAACAATAGGAGTAGCCTCGCCGTCGATATCAATTGTCGGAAGCTCAGCAAAACCAACGTCATCGCCGAGAGCGTCCTTAGCGGAAGCGAAGTTCCAAGAACCGTCGATACCTGCGCCTACTGAACCTGAGAGGAAGCCGTCAACAACCTTTGTTGTCTCACCGTTTACGAAGATATCGCTGTACTGACCAAGAAGATCCTGGAAAGCCATAAGTGACTTAACAACCTTAGCCTCATCATAGTCGTTGAACTGCTGAACGCCGTCTGCATCCAAACCGTTAACCTCAAGACCGCCTGTGAAAGCAAACAAGCAAGCATAGAAACCATTGCCAGCGTCCATTACGAACTGCTTGTTCTGCTCTTTACAAGCTGCGAGTGTAGCCTCAAGAGTCTGAGCGTCCTCGTCGGAAACTACTCTCTTGTCATAGAAGAGAACGTAGCTGTTGTCGCCTGTCTCAGGATAAGCATAGAGATCGTCGCCATAGGTTGCAGCCTTTACGGAGCTCTCGCTGTTCTCGGCTGTGATCGTCTCCTTCTCAGCAGTAGCTACCTTAAGGAGGTTACCCGAAGAAACGAGCTTGTCGAGCTGGTCGCATGCAAAGCCGAAAACGTCAGCAGCTGCGGAAGCGTCTGTTGTAACGAGGTTAGCTGCGTCAGCCTCACCCTGAGGAATAACTTCGATCTCGATATCGCCGTATGGCTTCATGTCCTCGATGAATGCTGCGCACTGCTCCTTAAGAAGATCCTGAGCTGCGTCAGGACCCCAAACCTTAAGGCTGATCGTGCCGTTTGCACCCTCGCCATAGAGAGGATCCTCGTTGTCGCCGCCTTCAACGCTTACTGTACCGTCAGCCGGTGTTGTGCTTGCCGAACCTGATGAAGTAGTATCCGTTCCGCCGCATCCTGAGAATGCTGTTACAGCCATCATAGCTGCGAGTGCGATTGCACAAAATCTTTTAGTCTTGTTCATTGTCTTTTTCCTTCTTTCTGAAAAATAAAAAAATATTTTATCCGGGTATAAACCCAGTGCTGTCACCTAATAGACATACCTAATAGCGATTTCAAAATATGTCCACACAAAGCGACAATGTCACTACATAAATAATAACATATACACAACTTTTTTTCAATATCTTTAGATATTTTTATTGCTCTAAATATATTATACTCAAAAAGTTGTGCAATTTGTATAGCAAATTTTGTCAAAAAGGCATTTTGCACAAAATTTAATAATCTCAAATATTTCCTTTTCTTCTGCATAATTTTGTGCAAAATAACAATACAGCAGACCCAAAATACTGATATTCAAACATTGTTAATACAGTCATATTTAAAAAATAAAGATTTTTTTATCTTTTTTAATTCGTTTTGTTAACAATTCCAAACATTTGTAATATTTTTGTTCACTTGCTTTCCACTGATTGACAACTTTAATTTATTGTAGTATTTTTATTATATAACAAATTCGGAGCAATGTTTTAGATTCGAATAAAAAAATCACAAAATTTTCCCGAATTCTGATTTTCATGCCGATATTCTTCGTTTTCCGCAGCAATCAGTTCCCATTATAACCCAAAATATTATATGGATTCTTTTAAAAGCATTTCCCAATAATTTATATTTTGAATTCAATTTGTAATAATTTTGCGTTAAATTCTATATTTTTATTTATTTTCATATTAATTAATTATTTATATGTTGATCAAATCATTTTCAGAAGGAGAAAATCTTATGAAATTATCTCAGCTTTTAAACGGTATAGAATACTCCGTACTCAACGGAGATACAGAGATTGAAATCAATAATCTCGTTTATGATTCAAGAAACGTTCAGAAAGGCGACGTTTTTGTTTGTCTTAAAGGTTATAACGTTGACGCACACAGGTTCGCTTCATCTGCCGTTGAAAACGGTGCGGCGGCTGTAGTCCTGAGCGATGAGCTTGAACTTAATGATGTTACGGTAATAAAAGTAACGGATACAAGGAAAGCCCTTGCGTATTTGTCCGCTAATTTTTTTGGTCACCCTGCAAAAGAACTTATTTCAATTGCGCTCACGGGTACAAAAGGAAAGACTACGACAGCGTGTATGATTCAGTCGATTCTTCAGGCAGGCGGAATCAAAACAGGAACGATCGGAACTTTGGGTGTTGTTATCGGAGATAACATTTACAAGACAAACAACACAACCCCCGAATCTTTTGAAATCCAGCAGGCACTTCGAAAGATGGCTGACGAGGGCTGTAAAGCATTTGTCATCGAAGCATCATCTCTCGGACTAAAATGGCACAGAACCGATGCCATTGACTTTGACTACGGTGTTTTCACGAATTTTTCAAACGACCACATCGGAGACAGCGAACATGCCACCATGGAAGAATATCTTGACTGCAAGAAGCTTCTTTTCAAACAGTGCAAGCTCGGACTCCTCAACCGTGACAGCCAGGTATTCGAGAGCGTAAAATCAGATGCTGAATGCGAAATCGAAACATTCGGATTTGACGAGAGCTGCGATGTTTCCGCTTCAAACGGCGAACTCACACGAAGACCGGGATTTCTCGGAGTAAGCTTTGATCTGAACGGTTATGACAGTTACAGAGTCAACGTCGGTATCCCCGGAAAATTCAACATCTACAACGCACTTGCCGCAATTTCGGTATGCCGTCACTGCGGTGTTGATAAAGAAGCCATTCAAAAGGGACTTGAAAGCGTAAAGGTTAAAGGAAGAGTTGAACCTGTTCATGTCAGCGACAATTTCACTCTGCTCATTGATTACGCACACAACGCGCTCAGCATGGAAAACGTTCTGACAACTTTAAGGAAGTACAACCCGAACCGGCTTATCACAATGTTCGGCGCAGGCGGCAACAGACCTAAAATCCGCCGTTACGAAATGGGTGAAATTTCGGGAAAATACAGCGACCTTTCCGTTGTTACAGAGGATAACTCACGCTTTGAGGACGTAATGGATATCATCGCCGACATCGAAACAGGACTCGCAAAAACGGACGGAAAGTATGTCGTAGTTCCCAACCGAAAGGACGCAATTCGCTACTGCATTAGAAACGCAGAAGACGGAGATATAATTGTTCTCGCGGGAAAGGGGCACGAGGATTACCAGGAAATCAAGGGTGTAAAATATCATATGGACGAACGAGAGCTTATCGCCGAGATACTCGCAGAAAACAATTAAGCTTTTAACAGAACAATATTTTCAACATTATATTATAAACATGTGGAAAACTCCGCCAGGCTTTGGCTGCCCGGCGGAGTTTTCATACTATTCTCTGATAAAAAGTGCACACTTTTTATCAGAGGGGCATCGCCTGCGCGGCGCTGCCCGTTTTGCGCAGAAGCACAAAACACGTCTCATACCATCCCTGACGCTCCTGCGGAGCTATAAAAAGCGCTTTGCACTTTTTAACAGGGATTGGTATCAGTTACTCTTTATAAACACTTTTCAGCAATTCGATTTCCTGTTTATATCCCGGAAGATCATTCGGCGTTTCAAGAACAATAGGAAGATTTCTTACTGCACTGTGATTGATAAAAGCGGTAATAGCATCAAGACCGATATTTCCTTTTCCGATAACCTCATGTCTGTCCTTATGACTTCCGATAGGATTCTTGCTGTCATTCAAATGAATAAAATGAAGCTTTTCAAGACCGACAACCTTATCGAATTCCTCGAAAACTCCGTCAAGATCATTGACAATATCGTATCCCCCGTCAAAAATATGACAGGAATCAAGGCAAACACCTATCTTTTCCCTGCATTCGACTCTGTCGATTATCGTCTTAAGCTCTTCAAAGCTTCTGCCGATTTCGCTTCCCTTCCCAGCCATGGTTTCAAGGAGAACCGTGGTTTTCTGTTCGGGCTTTATTATCTTATTGAGAAGCTCTACGATATAATCAATACCGACTTCAACGCCCTGTTTGACATGACTGCCCGGGTGAAAATTATAGTAGTTTCCGGGGACATGCTCCAATCTTTCAAGATCGTCGGACATTATCATATACGCAAGTTCTCTCGTTCTTTCGTCGGCAGAGCAGGCATTAAGAGTGTATGGTGCATGAGCGATAATTTTACCGCCGTTATTTTCTTTCCAGAATTCAAGAAACTTTTCGCAGTCTTGAGCGTCAAGTTCTTTGACCTTAAAGCCCCGTGGATTTCTCGTGAAAAACTGGAACGTGTTCGCACCGATCGATACAGCCTCCTTTCCCATATGGAGAAAGCCTTTTGAGGCGGAAAGATGACAGCCTATTGTCAGCATATTTTTTCAACTCCTTAATAGGGATATCATGTCTCAAAAAACGCAACGAATGCAAGGTATGCCATGTAAACATCGACCTTAGACACAACCTCAAACGGTGCATGCATAGAAAGCACGGGAACTCCGAGATCAACTACATCTACATTCAGATTGGCAATGTACTTAGCGATCGTACCGCCGCCGCCGAGGTCAACTCTTCCAAGCTCGCCCGTCTGCCAAAGAATATCATTCTTGTGGAGCATTCTTCTGACCTGACCCATAAATTCCGCAGATGCGTCGCTTGTGTCATACTTTCCGCCGCTGCCCGTATATTTCGTAATAATAACTCCGCCGTTGAGATAGCTTGAATTGTTAGCCTCAAACGCACTCGGATAATTCGGATCGAACGCCGCATTGACGTCCGCAGAAAGACAGGTGGATTTCGCCATCACATGACGGTATTCAACCCCGTCCGCCTGAGCCAGATCCGCAATAAAATCACGGAGGAAAGCTGACTGCATACCCGTGTTGCCGTCAGAACCGATTTCCTCTTTGTCGCAGAGAAATGTGATAAATGTATCTTCAGGATTTTCAACCGTAACGGCAGCCATAACTCCCGGATATGCACAAACCTTGTCGTCATGACCGTAAGCGCCGATAAGACTTCTGTCGAAACCGATATCCCTTGCCTTAAAAGCAGGAACCAGATCAAGCTCAGCGGAAAGGAAATCAGACTCAACGATTCCGTATTTCTCGAAGAGAATGTTGAGAATATTGAGCTTTACCTGCTCGGATTCCTTGTCGTCGTTAAACGGACGGCTTCCGATAAGAACGTTCATATCCTCACCTGTGAAAGCTTTTGCAACAGGCTTCGCCGACTGCTCTCTCGAAAGATGAGGAAGCAGGTCGGAAACACAGAAGCACGGCTCATCGTCGTTCTCACCGATCGAAACATCGATGTTCTCACCGTCAAGCCGAACTATTCTTCCGTGAAGTGCGAGAGGAATAGCCGTCCACTGATATTTTTTGATTCCGCCGTAATAATGAGTTTTGAACATGGCAAGATCGTTTGACTCATAAAGCGGATTCGGCTTAAGATCAAGACGAGGCGAATCGATGTGAGCGATAACAAGACGAACTCCGTTCTTTGTTCCGTTCTTTCCGATAACTGCAAGTCCTATGTTTTTTCCACGGTTTATGACATAAATCTTGTCTCCGGGCTTGTAGGATCTTGTTACGTCATATTTTTCAAAGCCGTGTTCAAGCGCAATTTTTTCAGTTGTTTTTACTGCTTCACGCTCAACCTTGCTTGTATTTATGAATGCCTTGTAGCCCTCACAGAATTCATCGGCAAGGGCAATTTTCTCCTTCTCAAGGGTCAGAGCACCGCCCGGTTTCTTTGCCGCAAGCTTTTCCTTAAGCTGTGCTGCCTTTGATTTTTCAGGTTTTTCAGCCATTTTTTTCAATCCTTTCTTTATATCAATATAAATAATTATACAATATCGTATTGCAGTTATCTGCAACAAATCTATTATAACACAACACTCCGCATTTGAAAACAGAAACAAACACAGTAAAATAAAAATTTTCCTATTGTTCATAAAAAAGCAGAACAAAGACAGGCTCTGTTCTGCTTTCTATACTATAAATGAGCAAATCGTTTAACTAATAGTCAATTTGAACAAAAAGTTTTATAAAAATGCCGCACTGCGGCATTTTTAAGAAGTAATATTTCGTTAAGGGCTTCGTACCCCAAGGGCACTTTTTGAAAAAAGCTGGGCAAAAACTTTAAACGTCCTCTGTCAAATTTTTTGTGCAATTTTAAAATTTGCTCATTTATAGTTTCTAATATATTTTTATTATCTTAAGGAACCGCTGCCGATTAAATCCGCATTTCACATTCAGCCCAACTAACGTCAGAAATTACTGCCGTTGTAACCGAAATTACTCGTTTCGCTGTAGCTGACATACATCTCCTCAATATTAAGAACCGAACTTAAAATCGTGTTGAATCGTGCAGTAAGAGTGTCATAAGCGTTGGGATTTGGTTTTCCGTAAACCATAACCGAAATCATGGCAGTCGGCTTTTCGTTGCTTCCCCTGAAATAAAGAGAACATTTTGGCTCGATATTGACCATAAGCCAGTTTTCACTCTTTCCGGGAATAAGAGAGATCGCTTTTCCAAACTCATCTTTAAGTTCGGTCTCCTGCTGTTTTGTTATATCGATATTAAGTTTGCAGTCAATGAAAGGCATCAGAACCGCCTCCTTTTATTATTCTTCCGGGTTTTTCTTCGTGATGATCTGCCTTAACTTCATAGCCTTTGTGAACGGAGTGTTCTTCTCGATGGGCTTCACCTCAGGCTCGTCTTCCTCAAAATCATTCTCGGTGATTATATCAACCGGAACGGTTCTCTGAAATTCCTGATCAACAGTCTCCGTTTCCGGAACAAATGTATCCTCGACATCAGCCGCCTCGGAAACAGCTCCCTCAACAGGCTCCGATTTTTCTTCCTCTTTTTCAGGCTCTTTCTCCAAAGTGCTGCTAAAAATCTCACGCGGCTCTTCAACCGGCTCAACAGTATCCTCGCCAAGCGAAGAATCGGAGAATATAGCATTTTCAATAACATCAACATTTTCAGAAAGTCCCTGACCCACTGTCAGAACTTCTTCCGACGAAGCAGGATCACCCTCCGGAGCAACGTGCTGAATAACTTCAATCTTCTCGATAACCTTTTCTGCTTTTTCCGCTATCTCTTCCTTCTCGTGCTCAACGGTTTTTTGAACCCTGTTTTTGATGTCCGTCGCTTTGACTGCGGCGGAATCCTTCAGTTCACCTACTTTGACCGCTGTGTCCTTTGCCGTTCCCTTCACCTTAACGGCGGTATCCTTTGCGGTCCCCTTAACCTTAGCCGCAGTATCCTTTGCCTTTGAAACGATAGGGTCTTTGATATTCTTAAGGTTCTCGATCGTTTCGGTTTTATTGATTTCACGGTTGACGAGCTCCTGCTGGATAACCTCTCTGTAAATCTCCTGTGCACGGCTCATACGCTCCTTGGACTGGTCAACAGCAACGCAAAGCTCTGCAATGTCCTCCGGAACGTCGTTGCGAAGATTGTTGTACAGATACTTTCCAAGCTCGATGTAAGCCTGATTAGCAATCTTCTCTTCGTTCTTCATAACGGTAACGAGTCTGCTCTTCTGTGCCTGAGTCGTCGTCTTGTCAACGATAACGTCAACCGTTGTGGACAAAGCTCTTTTGATTTCGTTGTAAATGCTCATATTAATAACTCCTTAATAAATAAAATTTAAATAATCGGTCTGCCGAACTGTGAAAATCTTCAAAAATAATAACCACACATCCCACATCAATCACATTCGATTCATCGTTATATATGTTCTTAATTTTAAAAATAAAAGTCTATATGTATATATTAACCAAAAATCAGTCTCAGGTCAATATCTAAAGAATTAATTTTTTTGAAACTATATACAAAACCATGTTTTTTGTGTTATAATAAGTGTTATCAACGTGAATTTTGCGGTATTTTGATACCGCTTCCGATTAAATGAACGTTTAGTCGGACTGTTTTGTTTTGAGTTATTTATTAAATCTAATATTCGTAGGGAGGATAAAATTATGTCTAACACAGAAATGAAAAAAATTTCATGCCCAAAATGCAATCATGACAACGAAGTTAAAATATTCAAAACCGTCAACGCAACAACCGATCCTCAGTTCAGAGAACAACTTCTCGCAGGAAAGCTCTTCGGCTTCCGCTGTGAAAACTGCGGTCACATTGCGACTCTCAGATACCCTGTTCTCTACAACGATATGAAGAACCGATTTATGGTATATTACATTCCCGAAATAGAAAGGGAAAAAATTACCGATGAATCTCTCGAAGCAGAGTACAGCGATCTTGGCGACGTAACTCGCCGTATCGTAGGCTCCTTCAACGAACTCAAAGAAAAGATTCATATTTTCGAATCGGGACTTGACGACCGTGCCATTGAAATTGCAAAAATCGCTCTCAACGATGTTGTTTCCAAAAGAACAGGAGAAACCGTAACCGGAGGATACTTCTCAAAGTACAGCGTCGAAGAAGGAAGCATCGGCTTCACATTCTTCGTAGGAGAGGACAACGAACACCTCGTTCAGACCACAAGAATCGAAATCTACAACAAGAGCGTTGAGATCGCCGATGTTTATGACAACGACAAGTCAAGCCGAAGCTTCCTTCTCATCAACAGAGATTGGGCAAGAAACGCTCTTTACA
>CAMHNT010000043.1 GCA_946186535.1 uncultured Clostridia bacterium | reverse complement strand
GCTGCAAATGCCCTTGGGGTACCGTCAGGCGGTCTTTGTGCGGTGTTGCCTTAAAGCTGCTTCCTTTTTAATATTTTACATTTACAAAACTCCCCCCTCCATACCGGAGGGGGCTTTTTTAGATGGAGGGCAAAGCTCCCCGATCCTGAAAGATTAATACAAAAATCACTCCGCAAGTACATCAAAAAAATCACATTTTATCGCATATTTCATAATATATTGATATAGTTGTTTTAGATATATTCATATATGTCCGAAAAACGGCTATGATATTTCTTTTGGGGGTAACAATGTGTTTGACATAAATAGAGTTTGCGTTATCGGTGGTGATAAAAGACAAATTTATCTTGGACTATCGATGCTGAAGGACGGCATGAATGTCGTGTTTTACGGAGTTGACAAATGCACGATGGCGGAACAGGATTACTCAAGTCTGGAGCATACCGTTCTGAAAAGCGACTGCGTAGTTCTGCCGATGCCGCTGAGCAAGGACGGGAAAAATCTCTTCACTCCGCTGAGCGATATGGTGATACCACTTGATGAAAAGCTGTGTGATACGATAAAGAATAAGCCGATTTTCTGCACCAACAGCCGGCTTCTTAAGAAAACGGGAGATTATGAGAGCGCACAGATTTTTGACTATCTCGACAGGGAAGAGCTTGCTGTGCTGAATGCCGTTCCGACTGCCGAAGGAGCAATTGAAATAGCGATGAGAAACTATCAGAAAACGATAAATTCGAGCAGCTGTCTTGTTGCAGGCTACGGAAGAATAGGAAAGGTTCTGTCCCGAATACTTTCGGCGCTCGGAGCGAATGTTACTGTGAGCGCAAGAAAGCTCAATGACCTGACATGGATAAGACTCAACGGTCACAATCCGATACACACCGAGGATATCGCAGAAAGCGGTCGTTACGACCTGATATTCAACACCGTTCCGTCGATGATTTTTGACGAGGAAACACTCCGTAAAACTGCTAAGAATGCTTTGGTGATTGATCTTGCTTCGGCACCCGGAGGGGTGGATTTCAAAGCTGCGGAAAAGCTCGGGATAAACGCAATTCACGCATTGTCGCTTCCCGGAAAGGTCGCACCTGTCACGGCAGGGGAGATTATAAAAAATACAATTTACAATATAATAAAGGAGGAATCACCGTGAAAAAGGTGACAATCGGATTTGCAATGTGCGGTTCCTACTGCACTTTCGATAAATCACTTGAGCAGCTCGAATTCCTTGTCGAACAGGGCTATGATGTAGTTCCGATAATGTCGGAAAATGCGTACAGTATTGACACACGTTTCGGAAAAAGTGAGGATATAGTGCGGAGGGTTGAAGAAATTACCGGAAAAAAGGTTATTCACACCATAAAGGAAGCTGAGCCGATAGGTCCTAAGAAGATGTGTGACGTTATTCTTATTTCTCCGTGCACGGGAAACACGCTGGCAAAGATGACGAACGGAATAACGGACACTTCCGTGACGATGGCGGCGAAATCGCATCTGAGGATATTAAGACCGGTTCTCATAACGCTTGCAACAAATGATGCCCTTGGAGCGACGGCGAAGAACATCGGATATATGCTCAACAGGAAAAATATATATTTTGTACCGCTCAGACAAGACGATTATGAAAAGAAGCCTAATTCTCTGGTTGCCGATTTTACGCTTATTCCGAAGGCATTGGAATATGCACTTGAACATAAACAGCTTCAGCCTGTATTTTTATAACCGGCGAGCTTAGAACAGTATACGATAGAGGCAGATAAAGCAGGGCTTGGGGCGGCAGCCCCAAGCCCTGCTTAGTTCTCGGAAAGTTTTTCGTGGCAGAGGGAATATTTTTATTACTTAATGAATATATATTAAGTGTGGAGTATGTACATGGGAAGTGAAATGATGAGACGATTTTTCAAAAAACTTTTCTTTGCCTTTTTTGTGATAAGCTTGATTATTTTTCCTTACAACATAATATCAGCCGAAGCAGAAGAAAATACAGACAGCTTTGATGAAGCTCAGATAATTGACCGTCTCTACACCGAAGTCGGTGCCGATGAGCTTATTTTTCATGTTCCCGAAGAATCAAGAGATTTTCTTGGCAAAATCAAATTCGATGATTTCAAGCCCGGCACAACGGACAGCCTTTCGGTCGAAAGCGTTTTCGACGGCATTGTTTACATATTGAAAGAAAATCTCGTTGAACCCCTCAGAGTCATGATATGCGTAATCGGCATAATTCTCATTACGGCAATGTTTGACGCTTTGAAAAGCAGCTCCCTTAACGGCTCGCTCAGCAGTACCCTTTCCGTCGTTTCCTCTCTCTGTATGGTCGCAGTGGTTGCGCCGTCAATGCTTTCGCTGATCGACGTTCTATCGGAGACTATCGTGAATTCAAGTAATTTCATGGTGGTGTACGTTCCCGTTATTACAGTCCTGATTATGACCTCCGGACAACCTGTCAGCGCAACTATGTATTATGGCGTCATGATATATGTGAGCAATGCTATATTGCAGATAGCTTCAAAAATAATTATTCCGCTTTTAAAATGTATTATATCCATGTCTGTCGTAACGTCCGTTTCGGACAAAATGTCGCTTGACGGAATAATTAATCTTTTCAAAAAATCGATAAGATGGATTCTGACATTCTGTATGTCGCTCTTCGTGGCTTTTATGACGATGAAATCCATAGTCAGCGTTTCAGAGGACAGCCTCTCGAACAAAGCGGTGAAATTTGCGATAAGCAACTTCGTTCCGCTCGTCGGCGGCGCTCTGAGCGATGCTTATCAGACGGTCGTGAGCTGCGTTTCCGTTCTGAAATCGGGGGTGGGAGTTGCGGCGATGATTGCCGTTTTTGCGATATTTCTTCCTGCCGTGGCGAAGTGCGTGATATGGCAGTTTGTTCTTGCCGTAAGTGTTTCCGTTTGTGATATTTTTGGTATAAACAAAGCGTCTTCGCTGCTTGGCTCTCTTTCGGCGGTGATTTCAACAATCTGTGCGATTCTTCTCTGTACGATGGTTATATATATTATCAGCACTGCGATTATAATTATAGTTGGTGGTTGAATGAACGGTTTGAATACATGGATAATTGAACTCTGCGTTTGTGCTGTTTCAATAGCGATAGCGGAGAATCTTCTGCCGGAAGGAAACGTAAAAAAGGCGGCTTACTTCGTGATGGGGCTTGTTGTTGTGACGTGCTTTATGTCGCCGATTGAAAGCTTTGAATCCATGAATCTGGATTTGAAGAGCGAAAACGAAATCGTTTCGGAAAATGCGGACTGGCTCAACAGAACGACCGAGGAGATGTTTTCCGAAAGTGTCAGCCGGCTTGTGGCGGATTGCCTTTCAAAAATAAACGTCAAGCCGAAAAATATTGAAGTACATGCGGATATTAACGAGGACAACTGCATATTTATTGACAAGGTGAGAATTACGGTTTCTTCGGAATGCTCTGAGAGGCTAGATGAAATAGTCGATGAAATTTACAGGACTTTGGGAATCGATGCGGACGTAATCGTGAGATAAAAAAGGGAAAGGAAAATGAAATTGGATATCAAAAATTTTTTACGGAATCTTTCGGTTGATAAGAAAAGAAATGTAATCGTAATTATGGGTATTGCAGGCATAATTCTGATTTTTGCGTCCAATTTCATACATATCGAAAAGAGTGAACCCGAAGAGACTACGTCTCCGCAAAGCGAACAGCTGACGGTCGAGAGCTACCGAAAGCAGCTCGAAGAGGAGCTGAAGGAAATAGTTTCGTCAATCGACGGCGCCGGTCATGTTGAGATACTTATTACAATGGACAGCACCATTGAGGACGTCTATGTTCTTGAAAAAAACGTAAACGAAAAATCAAACCAAATAGGCGGAGAAAATTCTTTTGACAGCGAAAGCGAATACAAGGAGGAAAACGAATATGTAATAATAAAAAACAAAGACGGAAGCGAACAGGCGGTTCTTCAAAAGCAGGTTATGCCAAAGATTCGGGGTGTTCTTGTGGTCTGTGACGGAGGAGGGAATACGGTGACGAGGGAAAAGATAACCAATGCCGTCGCAAGCGTTCTGAATATCTCAACCGGCAAGGTTTATGTGACGAATTAGTCGGAAAATATGAATGAAAAAATTTTAAAATTTCACAGAAAATTTCGAAAGAGAACAGTTAAAGTTTTTGCCCAGCTTTTTTCAAAAGGCGCCCCGAAGGAAGTGCCCTTGGGGTACTGGCGGAGTCCAGAGGCAGAGCCTCTGGTGGGATTTTAAGGGCGAAGCCCTTAACGATATATATCTTTGGAGGAAAATTATGAAATTTGGAAAAAGAGAATTGATTATGTCGGCACTTGTTGTATCGCTTGGCGCAGCGGTGTATCTGAACTGGCAGTTCGGGACAAATGCGGATAAACTGAGCGCAGAGAAAAACGATGACGATCTGGGTGTTGCTCACTATGTCAATGCCAATATCGCAACTTCGGATACTCCTAAAACCTTAGATGAAATAACCTCAAAAACGGAGTCGACAACTTCACAGCTTTCCGAAACAGAAGAGTTCTTCTCAAAGGTCAGACTCGAAAGAAAACAGACTCAGGACGAGTTGATTGAGCTTGCAAAAAGCGTCGTCGAGGCAGCCGAAACAAGCGGAAAGGGGAAAGAGGAGGCTGTGAAACAGCTTAACGACCTTTCCAATATCATACAGCAGCAGTCAAACATCGAAAATCTGATAAAAGCCAAAGGTTTCGACGACTGCGTTGCTTTCATTCAGAACGGCGAATGCAGCATTGTCGTTACGGGTATGGAGCTGAAATCGGATCAGCTCATTGCAATTAAAGATATCGTAATGAGTCAGACCGGATTCGATTTTGATAAAGTCAGAGTTACACAAATTTAGGGTGTGTTGACACTACGGGAATGTGCAGATTTTTGAGCAGAATTTCTGCTCAGACAAGGAGAAAAATTGCAGGCGGGCTGTAGCCCGGCAAGATTTTCCGACGCAGTATGAGTAAAATTATGCCCAAAAGATGTGCGTTAACGTAGTGTCAATACAACCTAATTACCTCCTAAAAGCAAAAAGAACGGGAAGTCTGAATCTCCCGTTCTTTTTGCTGCATTTTTATTCTGTGGATTTTTTCTTTTTTGGCTTTGAAATTCCGAGAACAAGCTTTCTCAGAACCGGTATTCTTTTTATGATCTCCGTCAGAACAGGAAGTATAATCACAGTTCCGACTGCCATTATTACATAGTAGAATCCGAACGGCAGGTTTAAGTATGTAACGCAGAAATAGCCGATGAGGAGGACTATAGTGTAGTGGAGAACATAAAAAGCAAAATTGTTTTTTGTCATGTACTTTGTAAATTTATTGCTGAAATTGAGATATTTCGCACCGAGTCCGAGAATCGCAAGAACTGCCGTCCAAAGGTAGATGTTTGTGATCGGGCTCTGAAGAACGGAATCGTCCGTAAAGGTTTTTCCGTATATGAACGCTGTGTACGCAATGCCGCCGATAAATGCGATAATTCCCATAGGTACGGCAATCTTTTTTAGTTTCTCGATAACCTCGTCATGAGAGAAAACGAAGTATCCGAGGAAGAACATGAACAGATAGATTCCGAACCGGTAAACCGATATCGTAGGAACGTTGAGTATGAGCGAGCTTCCCCATACGGCGGCTGTCAGAAGGAAAAGAACAAGGTAATTTGTCTTTCCGCAGAGATTCCGGAATATGTCGTTTTTGTCGAGCTTTACAGCTATCAGAAGCAGAAGCGATGCGACAAAAACTATATGAGCAAACCACAGCGGTCCGCTGCCTATGAGCGAGTAGATGAAATATTTTAAAACAGCCGGAACGGAATCACCGTTTCCGGCGAAAATGTCCGTGCATTTGTCCGTTATGTATCCTGCGATCCAGCCGTAAATAAAAATTCCGCAGATCGAGGGAACAAAGATTTTTGAAAAGCGTTCTTTTATGAATTCCTTCGGGGTTCTCTTTCCGAGTGAAAGCCGTGATGAAATTCCCGAAACAACGAACAGCAGACACATAAACCACGGGTAAACAAAAATTTCGAATGTGTCCACAATAGGAACACCCTGCACGGTCATGTTAGTGATAACACCGCTGCAGTTGAATAAATAAAAAATGTGGTAGACAACAACAATACAAACTGTTATCCAACGGATATTGTCGAGATAATACTTTCTTTCATTCATAGCATATACCCTCCGGACACTCAGTCCTCGTTATCCTCTTTTCCGATACCTTCAAGAATACTTCCTGCCAAATCGCTGATGATCTCAGATTTCAAAAGTGCTATGCCTTTTTTCTTGTCTCCGAGTACAATGATAGTGTCTCCCGGATTGATGTCGAACATATCTCGGATAGTTTTCGGAATAACTATCTGACCCTTTTCTCCGACCTTGCAGATACCTGCGTACTTTCCGTTTTTCTTTCCGTCTTTTTTCATAGATTTACACTCCTTTACAGCAAGTTATAAAAGTTATACTTTTCATACTTATTATATATTTTTCTCGTTTCTATGTCAAGTCCCGGTTCTGTTTCAGGCATGAGAATTTTTGTTGTTTTTATATTCTCTTTCAATCCAAGCCATGAGAAGGTTGACTATTTTTTTCTGCTGAATTTCTGAAAGCTCCCTGTCAACCGGTATCCTGTACCATTTATTCAGACACCCTCGGCAGCAGCAGGCGCAGGCATGCTGAGCCTTGAAAACAGGGTGACCTCTCATCGGAGTCTGTTTCCCGTCATTCGGAATAAACGACGGCGCAAGCCTTGCTTTTATAAAATCCTCAGCGTGGCTTCGTATCGTTTCAAGTCCCTTGCTGTCTATATATTCCATATCTTTTTGTGAAAGACTGAAGCGTGAGCGGAAATCCGAGCGGCCGAGCTTTTCGAGAGCCTCGTCTATTGTCTGCATATTATCATCCTTTTTTCTTTTGATAATTTCATTATACATCAAAATTGACTGTTCAAAAATAAAAATTTTATAAACATTCCCTTTTACGGTTTGACATAGACTGAACAGTGTTATATAATTATCACAAGATAAAAAAACAAAAGGAAGGATAGCTATGAATTATGTGATGTCAGATATTCACGGTGAATACGATAAGTTTCTGGAAATGATCCAAAAGATAAATCTTCAGGACGAGGATACTCTTTATATCCTCGGAAACGTCGTTGACTGCGGTGAAGAGCCTATTGAAGTGCTGACTGAAATGGCGGAAAGACCAAATATCTACCCGATCATGGGGGACTGTGAGCAGACGGCTGCCGACGTTCTGACTATGCTGACGGAGGATATTTCGGAAGGGGAAATCGACAAGCTTCGCCCCGAAACTGTTCAGGCTCTCTCCGAGTGGCGTACCAAGGGAGGCAGTAAAACGATAGAGGAATTCATTCGTCTTACGAGCGAGGAGAGACAGGATGTTCTCGACTATCTCTGTGATTTTTCAAAATTTGAGATAGTTGATATCGATGATAAAACATATATACTGGTTCACAGAGGTCTGGGAGATTTTGAGAACAAGGGAAAGAAGCTTAAGAACTATACGATTCTTGATCTTGCTTTCACTGACGTCGACTATAATAATAAATATTTTGACGATGACAGCGTTTTCATAGTTTCCGGTCATGTTCCGACCTACAAGCTTTGCGGCGAGGATAAGATATATAAATCAAACAATAATATCTGTATAAACTGCGGTGTTTCGGAGGGAAGAAGGCTCGCCTGTCTTTGTCTGGAAACTATGCAGGAGTATTATGTATAAAAAATTGTATAAACACACACACCCCATATATCGGAAATATCCCTGATATATGGGGTGTGTTTATGTAATATTCAATTATTTGTTTTCTTCGAGAAATTCATTTATTCTTCCCAGCGCTTCTTTGATGTGCTGAACTGAATAAGAGTAGGAAACTCTGACGAATCCCTCTCCGCATTCGCCGAAAGCAGAACCGGGAACTACCGCAACATGCTTTGACATAAGAAGCTGAGACGCAAATTCCTCCGAGCTTAAGCCGGTTGACTTGATGCAGGGGAAGACATAAAACGCACCCTTTGGCTCAAAGCAGGTCAGTCCCATGGAGTTGAAGCTGTCAACGATAAGACGTCTTCTCATGTCGTATTGATCACGCATTTTTTCAATGTCAAAGTCACCGTTCTGAAGAGCCTCGATCGCTGCGTACTGCGCAGTTGTCGGAGCGCTCATGATAGCATACTGATGAAGCTTTGTCATCTGTGCGATGATCGGCTCGGGTCCCAAAGCGTAGCCCAGTCTCCAGCCTGTCATGGCGAAAGCCTTGGAGAAGCCGCTTACGATAACTGTTCTTTCCTTCATACCCTTGATCGATGCGAATGATACAGGCTTGAATCCGTAAGAAAGCTCAGCGTAAATCTCATCGGAAAGTACGAGAAGATTGTGCTTTTCGATAACCGGAGCGATAGCTTCATAGTCCTCTTTTCTCATCGAAGCACCCGTCGGGTTGTTCGGATAGGGGAGAATGAGGAGTTTTGTTTTCTCAGTAACTTTCTCCTCGATTTCTTCCGGAGTAAGTCTGAACTCGTTTTCGGCTTTTGTTTCAATTATAACAGGCGTTGCACCTGCCATAACCGTTAGAGGCTCGTAACAGACGAACGACGGCTGAGGGATAAGAACCTCGTCGCCCTCCTCAACAAGACATCTTAGAGTGCCGTCAATAGCCTCGGAGCCGCCAACGGTAACAAGAGTGTCCGTGTCGGGATTGTATTCAACTTCAAAACGTCTTTTGAAGTAGTTGCAGATCTCAACCCGAAGCTGAGAAAGACCTCTGTTCGGAGTATACCATGTTTTTCCCATTTCAAGGGATTTTATGCCGGTTTCCCTGATGTGCCACGGAGTCTGGAAATCTGGCTCGCCGATGCTCAGGGAGATCACGTTCTCCATTTCGTTTGCGATGTCAAAGAATTTTCTGATTCCCGAAGGCTTTGTATTTTTAATTTTGCTATTTAAGAAACAATCATAATCCATTATATAACACATTCCCTTTCGTCCTTGTCGGAGCTTAAATTCTGCATATCAACCATATTCGACTTGTACTTCGTCAGAATGAAGTGTGTGCTGGCTGAAAGCACGGAATCAAGCGGTGACAGTCTTTTTGCAACGAACATTGCGATATCCTGAATTGTATCGCCCTTGACGAAAACCGCAAGGTCGTAGTCTCCCGCCATCAGATAAACGCCTTCAACCTCGTCGAAAGCCATAACACGCTGTGCTATTTCGTCAAAGCCCTTGTCACGCTTCGGAGTTACCTTTAGCTCGATCAGAGCGCGAACGTCGGAACCCGGAACCTTTTCCCAGTTGATGAGTGCTTTGTAGCCGCAGATGACGCCCGAATCCTCAAATTCCTTTATCTGAGTTCTCACCGCTTCGGCGGTTGTGCCCAACATCGCCGCAAGCTCGTGGTCTGTGAACTTGCAGTTATCCTGTAACAATTCGAGTAAACGATTTTTCATAATAATCTCTCCTTTTAACTATTTATGAAGCAGCCTTTTTCTGTTGATTAATTTCTCCAAATGATCGGAAGAGGTGAATGCATGAGTCTCATAATCATCACCCTCGTATCCTGCCATGCAAACTGTTGCATAGCCGAGAATAAGCCAGAAGAAGGTTATCATAAACGAAATTTCAAAAACTAAAGTTTTTTCAAAAAATGAATAAACACAATAAGCAGCTATAAATGAAGCGAGACATGGGAAAATGTCGCTTCGTATCGCAGGGCTGACCTTGAAAAGCGTTTTTGCCATTCGTTTTCCGAGACACACTGCGAATCCCATGAAGAATATAAATCCGACGAAGCCGGAACAGACTATTATAGTCAGGTAGCCGTTGTGGAAATCGCTGTACTTCATTTTATTGTCATTGTAGCGGTTTCCGTATTTTGTAATGTTGCCCTTTCCGACGCCGAAAATCGGGTGATGCCTGATAACGTTGACGCCCTGTTTGAAGAGCTTTATTCTGCCGCTGTCAAGATTTTTGTTTTCGTGTTCAAATGTGATTTTGTTGAGCTCGTCGCCGTTGTCCTCGAACACATTCATCGATTCTTCCTGGGCATTCATTGTCTGAGTCGTACCTGTCTGAACGAGATATCTTGCGCAGAAAATTCCTGCCGTAATAAAAACGAATGTCAGAATCAATGCTGCGACCCGTTTGAGAATGTATCCTATCCGGGCGGCTTGTCCCCCCAGAAGCCTGTAGGTAATATAAGTTATTGTGTAACAAACGATAATCAAAGCAGTGGCGTTTGAATCCGTCAAAAATATAACTCCGAGATTCAAAGCGGCACATAACAATATAATAATCCTTTTTATTTTCGTTATTGGTTTTCCCGTTACTTTTTCGATGAAATCTCCCTGCCAGAGAATATGACAGCATACAGTCGAACAGAAAGAAGTGAAAGCCATAAGGTTGGGATTGTAGTAAATTCCGGTAAACCGGTTTTCATAAACGACAAGATAGCCGTAATAATATGTGATGCTTCTTCCTACATAATATAATGTAATAAGGCTGAATATGTTGGCTGCAAAAGACAGCCACATCATAACATTGCTCAGGATATAAATCTCTTTGTAAATACGTTTTTTTCCGGGCTCGTCCCTTGCTTCCGAATGAAGACCGTAGAACATGAAAAAAATGATAGGCATATTAAGGATCATACCTAAGCTTTCCCATATTCCGTCGTCATATCCGCGGATAATGACCGTTATGATGTTGGCTGCAATAAAAAGCAGCAGCCAGCCGTAGTAGTTGACTTTTTTTATGTTGAAATTTATGATATGTTTTTTTGTAAAAAGGGAAAGTCCCCATATAAATATAAAAACCGCAAACACAACGGCAGGTACACCGATATAACCAATCTGACATAATATCAAGTCTACTATATATATAATTCTGAACAGTGAGGTGTTGTCACGGACAGAAAATAACCGACTTTTATCATGCGCCACTCTATCACCGCCTTTCCTTTTGAAAAGAAATAAATATGCATTTTTTAAGATGCAACTTTTACGACAGTGAGGATCATAACGTAAAAGTCATAAAAGAAATTGAATTTTTCTATGTAATCAAGGTTGATTTTCATTTTCTGAGGAAGAACCTCTTCGATGTAGGCTTTCTCGACGTCATCAGCCTTTTCGAGAATTTCTTCTTCATTCCGGAACTGTATGCTGGTCATTGATGTTATGCCGGCAGGCATAAGAAGTGTAGCATACATTTCGGGAGTATATTTTTCGACATATCTCTCGACTTCGGGACGTGTGCCTACGAATGTCATATCGCCCGTCAGAACGTTGAAGAGCTGAGGCATCTCGTCAAGCCGGAGTTTTCTGAGAACATGACCGATCTTTGTGATTCGGCTGTCCGAACCTGAAGTGACCTGGGAGTTTTTTTCGTTGTCGTTTATGTACATTGTTCGGAACTTGAAGATTCTGAATATCCTGCCGCCTGTGGTTATGCGTTTCTGTCTGAAAAAGACCGGTCCTTCGGAGTCTTTTTTTACGAGTATTGCAACTATAGCCATAGGAAGAGCCAGGACTATTATAAGAATCAAAGCGATTATAATATCAAAAAGTCTTTTGAAAAACAAATCGGTTTTCTTTTTTGAAAGAATATCGTAATAACGCTTGACCTCGTCGTTCTTCATTTCGGAGGGAAGCGATGAAAATTCGGGTAAAAGCATAGAAGCCTCCGCAGTATATTTTCTCGGGTGTTGGTTTTTCTAAAAAGGTATATGAAATAATTCAAAGTCCTTGCCCGAATAAAAATGTTATATACGGGTTTTATTATACACTCTTCTTGAAGTTTTTTCAACCGTTTATATAAATTAAACAAAAAATTCACATGATTTTTTAACACTGAAATTACAGGAAAAAGCAAGTATATCGTTTTATTTGCAGTTTTATTTTAATATATACACGGATTACAAATTAAATATTCTTAAGGCAATACCGCACAGAGATTGTGCCGAAGATGCGCAGTAGATTTTTTCGTCAGAGTGCATAAAACGACCGCAGGAATACTGACGTATTTCAAGGAAGTTTTGTGTACTATGACGGAAAAAGATCAAGCAGATTCGGTGCATGGTGCCCGCAGC
>CAMHNT010000042.1 GCA_946186535.1 uncultured Clostridia bacterium | reverse complement strand
TTGATTTTTATTTTGCACCGGTTTTGGTGTTTACACAAAATTTGGGATTGAACCGCAAAAACTTTAATCGTGATTTTTTTTGTTCATTTATAAATATTTAAACAGTGGACGCTCTGCAAAGAACGTCCACTGTTTAGCTTTTATATAAAAATCAAAACTTAATGCGTGCTGTTATAGCTGAAATAATCGGAACTTGAACAGTCGAAATCCGGAACGAATTCCTCGTCGGCAGCGCTCAGCTCCTGGATGAATCCGTCCATGTCAAGCTCTATTGCATGATCAACTACTTCCTCATATTCTTCTTCCGTGATCTTCCTGTTGATTTCGGGGTACTTGTACGCTTCACCCATCGGCGTGTACTGTCCCATGATGCTTACGAGAACCTTGTCGCCGTAGTTTGCTCTTATTGTGTCAAGAATCGCAATGGCATCCTTCGTGTGGTTCGGGAGAACCAGAACCCTCACGATGGTTCCCTTCTGAATGATTCCGTTCTCGTCATAAACTATTTCTCCGGTCTGGCGAACCATTTCCTTGATTGCTGCAAGCGCAACCTGTGAATAGTTGTATGCGCTCGAATATTTCAGCGCAAGACGGTTGTCGCTGTACTTGAAATCGGGGAGATAGATGTCAACGTATCCTTCGAGTCTTTTCAGACTTTCGACGGTTTCATATCCGCTGGTGTTGTAGAGAACCGGAATCTTGGGGCGGTATATCTTGAAGCTTTCTATTACCGCTTCAATAAAATGACTTGCACTCACAAGATTTATGTTATGTACGCCCTGATCCTCAAGATTCCTGTAGCAGTTTGCGAGCTGCTCGGGAGTTATGAAGGTTCCGACGTGATTTGCGCTTATTTCATAATTCTGACAGAAAACACATTTCAGAGTACAGCCGCTGAAAAATATGGCTCCGCTTCCTCTGTTTCCGCTTATACACGGTTCTTCCCAGTAATGAGGTCCGACTCTCGCTACTTTGGGCTTAAGTCCCATGCTGCAAAAGCCTTTACCCTCAAGCAAAGTTCTTTTTACACCGCACTTGTGGGGACATGCAACGCATTTCTTTATTGTATCCAACGGCGACTCCTCCTTTCGGTTTTAAATGAATTGATAATGTGAATCAAATTTAACATTTAATACATCTATTTTATCAGTCATCGGGTGTTAAATCAATACTTATAGGTTTAAAAATAAATTACAGTTTTTACAATAATTTCGTAAAGTTAAACAAATCAAACTCACAAAGTTATAAATTAAATACAGATACGTCATAAATAAATTTTAGTTCTGTTTGTGAAAATAAAAATATGAAACAATTCTATTGAATTAAAGACCTCGAACGGGTATAATGTATGTTGTTGCAGCCGAATGGGTCAGAGCTGAAAATCCTCCGGGTTGAACTTCGGAAGAACGGGCGGTCTGAAAGGTTTTCTGAGAAGAGGATTGTAGGAAAATTTCCGGCATTTTCCGTCTTCTATGCATCTGTTTTTCATACAGATCTGACCGCCATCGGCGTTTGTTATACAGTTGTCGCAGTATGAGCAGTCAACCTCGATGTTGTTTCCGAACAGCTTGAAAAACAAAGCATCGCCCCCTTTTATACAATAAGCATACGAATACTATTATAACCTTTATTTACGTATAAATATTTCTCGAAAGGAATTATAAAAATGATTTTTGAAAGCACCGCAATGAATCTTAATATAAAAGACGCACTCGCATATCTTACGTTCAAAAGATTTGAGAAGTTTTCCTTCTTGAAGCATGCATTTTCGACGAGACTCGGCGGAGTCAGCACGGGCGAATTCAAATCAATGAATATGTCGTTCAACCGAGGCGACAGCGACGAAAACGTTACGGAGAATTACAAAAGGCTCTGTAATGCCCTTGAAATTGATTACGCTGATCTTGTTGCTTCGGCGCAGGATCATCATACAGTCGTGAGACGTGTTTCTTCAAAGGAAAAGGGTATCGGAATTTACAGACCGAGAGACATGGAGAGTGTTGACGCTCTCATCACCGATGAGAAGAACGTTGCTCTTGTGACATATTTCGCGGACTGTACTCCGCTTCTTTTCGTTGATACAAAAAACAGGGCGATAGGCGCGGCTCATGCAGGCTGGAGAGGAACGGTCGGAAGGATAGGTGCGGAAACGGTCCGCAGAATGAACGAGGAATTCGGCACTGACCCGAAGGATATCACCGCATCGATAGGCCCTGCAATAAACAAGTGCTGCTATGAGGTTGACGAGCCTGTCGCAGAGAAATTCGAAGAGCTTGGTCTTGACAGCGAACGTTTTGTTTTTCCGAAGGACGGGGGGAAATATATGGTTGACCTTATTGAAACGAACAGACAGATATTGATATCCGCAGGCATTCCCGACGACAATATAATTCTCAGCGATGTCTGCACAAGATGCAGCTCCGATCTGATATGGTCGCACCGTGCGACCGGAGGCAAAAGAGGGGGTATGTGTGCAGTAATTGAACTTGTGTGACTAACGGCTGAAATCTGTTGTTGAATGTTCTAAAAATATTTTTTAATATCTGTGAAAAAAAACGAATTTGTTTTTTTGCCTTAAATAGTGTTGAATAAGCCTTTTAATTGTGTTAAAATTAAATGGTAAATAAGGGGGATTGTTATATTATATTTATGTAAACATTTTCACCTAATTGCTTCTAAGATTTGATTTATGTCAAGTCGATAATCACAATTTGAAAGGAAGAGCAAGCAATGAAAAAACCAAAGGCTTTAATGTCTGCGATTCTGACCTGTGCTATTCTCGCTTCCGCCGCAGTTCCGGCGGCTGCCGACACGGTTGGCTACGCAGACTCAAAGGCAAACGCTTCTGTAGTGAATTTTTCGGCAGATGAAAGCGGCGATCCTTCAACGTTCTCGTGGGACAACGCAACGGTTTATTTCCTGTTGACGGACAGATTTCTCAACGCCGACAAGACTAACGACAACGCATACGGCAGACAGGATATCAATGTGGGAGATACGAGAGCCACATTCCACGGCGGTGACTTCGCAGGTATCACGCAGAAAATAGAAGAGGGTTATTTCAACGACCTCGGCGTAAACGCCATCTGGCTCACTGCTCCTTACGAGCAGATTCACGGCTACATTCAGGGCGGACCTAATTTCTATCACTACTCATACCACGGCTACTATCTTCTCGACTATACACAGACAGACAAAGCATACGGTACCGAGGCTGAGTTCCAGAAGCTTGTTGATACTGCTCACGAGCACGGCATAAGAATCGTTATGGATATCGTTATGAACCATGCAGGCTACTGCAGTATGTACGATATGAACGAGTACGGCTTCGGCGATCTTATGGATGGTTGGGATACGTTCTATAAGAATCCTTCCTCCAATGCAGAGGAGTACCAGAGTTACATGGGTTATACCCAGGAGAAGAGCGGCAACCCGAACTGCGGTGCTCTTTGGGCAAAATGGTGGGGTCCGGACTGGATAAGATCCGATGTTGAAGGTTACTCTCTGGGGACTGACGGCAGTGAGTATACTCAGTCGTTAACAGGCTTGCCGGATTTCAGAACTGAGCAGACAACTCAGGTAGGAATTCCTCCGCTTCTCCAGACAAAGTGGGGTCAGGAAGGCACACTCGCAGAAAAAACAGCTAAGTACGGTTCTTCCAACACTGTAACAGGCTATATCACAACATGGCTTTCCGAGTGGGTAAGAACCTACGGTGTAGACGGTTTCCGCTGTGATACGGCAAAGCACGTTGAAATGGGTTCATGGAAACAGCTTAAGGACGCTTGCGTTTCTGCTCTCAGAGAGTGGAAGGCTGCAAATCCAACCAAGAAGCTTGACGACCTCGATTTCTGGATGACCGGCGAGTGCTGGAATCACGGCCTGGGCTATGACGATTACTATAAGTCGGGTGCATTCGATTCAATGATCAACTTCTCAATGTCCGGCGGCGGCAGTCTTGCTGCAGCCACTCTTGCAGATGTTTATCAGGGCTATGCAGACCAGATAAATTCAAAGGACGACTTCAACGCACTTACATTTATTTCATCTCACGACGAAACTCTTGCAAGAGGCGATTTGTACTATCTCGGTTCATCATTCCTTATGCTTCCGGGCTGCGTTCAGATCTTCTACGGCGACGAAACAAACAGAGGCTTCGTAGACGGTGTTCCTTTTGACGGCAACGGCGGAGCAGGTCACAGCCTCAGAAGCGACATGAACTGGGACAGCATTGACGAGGATGTTCTCGCTCACTGGCAGAAGGTTGGTACATTCCGTAACAGCCACATCGCAGTAGGCGGCGGTGACAATATAGGTCTTACCTCCTCTGAGGGTGTTGCTTTCGGAAGAACCTACAGCAAGAACGGCATTAAGGACAAGGTTGCAGGCGTTGTTGGCGCAGGCGCAGACACAGACGTTACTATTGACGTTTCCGACCTCTGGGAAGAGGGTACAGTTCTCGTAAACGCTTATGACGATTCAACAGGCATCGTTACAGACGGCGAGGTTACATTCGGCAGCGGCGCTCACGGCACAATTCTCATCGAGGAGCCTAAGGGCGGAGTTCTCGTTTCCCTTAAGGGCGCTTCAAAGTTCACTGATACACAGGAGCTTACAGTATACGCTGACGGTGTTGACACAGTAAAGATAAGCGTTGACGGCGGCAAGAAGTTCCTTGCAAAGAACGGCGACACATTTACAATCGGTCAGACTGCTTATCCGGGCGATACTGTTAAGGTAACTCTCGAATACACAGACGACAAGGGCAACAATATTTCAAAGACCTTGTCCTTTAAGAAAGAGGATCCGACCGGTACGGTAGACAAACGTTCCGACAACGCAATCGTTCACGTTTATTCGAACGTTGCAAGTCCTAACATTTACGCATGGCAGGGCGAGGGCACAGAAGCAGTAGATCTTGCAGGCAAGTGGCCCGGTACTGCTCTCTCCGCAAAGGACGATGACGGTTGGTTCGTAATCGACCTCGGCACAACAGACAGCTATAATGTTATTATTAATGCCGGCGGCGGTCAGTCAGGCGACGTTAAGGGACTTCAGGGCGAAACATGGCTTGTAGTTTCAGACAGCTTTGGCGTTAAGAAGTATACAGACAGAGCTAAGGCTATCGCAGACGTAACAGGAGAAGAGATTCCTGAATCGGATTTCAGCAAGCTTAAGGCTGTTTGCCGTCAGATCAAAAACCTCACAGATTCCGAGTATACATCTTCTACATATTCCGCAGCTATCGAAAAGGTTGCAGAGGCTGACGTTGTTATCCTCAAGGGTGAGGACGCAGCAGACGCTGATGAAGTAACAAAGCTCTACAAGGAAGTTACAGCAGCAAAAGACGCACTCGTTCTCGCAGCTCCGGTAGTTAAGACTATGGCAGCAGGCGACAATAAGATCAGCGGTACGGCAGCATGCGAGGCTGAGGTAACCGTTAAGGTTGACGGAAAGACATACACAGCAACGGCAGACGATATCACGGGCGAGTGGTCGGTTTCCGTTTCCGCACTTTCCGCTTCTTCAGAGGCAACAGTTTCCGCTAAGAATGCAGTTGCCGAGTCCGATCCGATTACTGTAAAGGTCGGCGAGGTTCAGAACGTTGTTGATAAGAGCGCATTGAAGGCTAAGCTCGATGAGGCTAAAAAGCTCATTGAGCAGTATCAGGACATTGACGGCAGCGACAGAATTGCAGATGCGGTTTATGCTCTTCAGAAAGCAGTAGACGCAGCTCAGAAGGTTTACGACGACAGCAGCGCAACTCAGAGTGAAGTTGACGCTCAGGTGAAGGCTCTTGACGACGCTATCAAGGCATTCAACAGCAGTATTACTGATACTGATACATCAACATCGGATACAGATACAAATACAAACACCGATACAGATACTGCATCGGATACAGATACATCTACCGATAAGAGTACAGACGAAGACAAGGACACCGACACCGACACGAACACCGATTCCGACAAGGATACTGACACAGACAAGCCTGGCGAGCCTGGTTCAGGTGACGTTAACGGCGACGGTAAGGTATCTCTTAAGGACGCTTCTTTAATTCAGAAGTACTATGCAGGTCTTATCGATCTCACGGAAGATCAGAAGAAGGCAGCCGACATGAACGGTGACGGAAGAGTAAATCTTGCTGACGCTTATGCATTGCAGATAAAGATAAATGCTAACTTCAGAAAGTAATTTACATTCTGCATACGAATATTAAATAAAAAAACTCCGCAGAAAATCCTGCGGAGTTTTTGCTGTTGGTGGAATGGAAATAGGTTTATTGAATAAATCAATCACTTATGGATAAAATTGTAATATAATATAATGATACAAAAATGTAAGAGTGTTTTATATACACGAGTAATAATTGTATGAAAATTCCAACAAGCAGGAAAGTCATGCCAAGAGTAACCGAGGAATCGCAGTAGAAAAGAGGAAAAACTACCCCGGAATTCTTCCTCTCCGAGGGCAGTAAAATTATGTCAAAAATTAAGTCGGAATCGGGGTAAAAAAATGTTGACATGTGGAAGAATACGTGTTATTATAAAGTTACTGTAATAATGATAGAGGTGCAGATATTATCAGTAGCGTTTTGTCTATGACTGTCGCAGAGTTACGGCTTGCGTGAAAGGAGTGTCTGCCGAAGATTGCCGAGGCGAAAGGCTTTTCTGGGAGTGCGGAGAATATCCGTTCTACTGTCGCAGATGCGGAGTGCTATCTAAATTATGAGAAACGTACCTTTGAATGTGTTTTGATTGATTTTGGTAGCCGATGTGTAATCGGCTTTTTTTGTTGCAGAAATTTTTGTGCGGTCCTATGACTGCATCGAAACAAAACATAATACAACGGAGCGTGTTATCGTATCCGAAAAGATTTCAAAAGGAGTTTTTATTATGGCAAACCACACTATTTTTAAGGGCGCAGCTACTGCCCTTATTACACCATTGAATGAAAACGGCGTTGACTACGAGAACTTCGGAAAGCTCATCGACTGGCAGATCGAACAGGGCATAGACGCCCTCGTTATCTGTGGTACAACAGGCGAGGCTTCCACTCTCACAGATGCGGAGCACAAGGAAGCTATCCGTTTCGCTGCCGAGAGAATCAACCACAGAGTTCCGATGATCGCAGGCACAGGCGGCAATGATACAGCGTATGCCGTGGAGCTCACAAAGTACGCCTGTGAAGTTGGCGCAGACGCATGCCTGGTGGTAACACCATACTACAATAAGGCTACTCAGAACGGTCTTGTTAAGATGTTCAACACAATCGCCGACGCAAGTACGAAGCCTATTATTCTTTATAACATTCCGTCCAGAACGGGCGTTAATATTGCACCCGAAACATTCGTTAAGCTCGCCGAGAACCCTAAGATCGCCGCAGTTAAGGAAGCAAGCGGAAATATCTCACAGTGCGTGAAGATCATGCAGCTCGTCGGCGACAAGCTCGATATGTACAGCGGCAACGACGACCAGATCGTTCCTCTTCTTTCACTCGGCGGAAGCGGCGTAATTTCCGTTCTTTCGAATGTTTTCCCGAAGGAAACGTCCGAGCTTTGTCACAAGTTCTTTGACGGTGACGTAAAGGGAAGCGCGGAGCTTCAGTTCAAGTTCCTTCCGCTCATCAACGCTCTCTTCTCCGAGGTTAACCCGATCCCTGTGAAGGCTGCTATGGCTAAGCTCGGTTTCGGTGAGAACTATCTGAGACTTCCTCTCACTGAGATGGAGGAAAACCATGCCGAGGTTCTCTATGCTGAGATGAGAAAGCTCGGACTTGATATCTAAAACGCGGTAAAAGGAAGTTTAAAATTATGATATGTAATAATTTATCTGTTAATGAAAATAATCACCTTACGCTCGCAGGCGTTGATACTGTCGAAATGGCAAAGAAGTACGGCACTCCGCTGATGCTTATGGACGAGGCAAAAATCCGTGAGAAGTGTTCGGTTTACCGTGAGGCTATGAAGGAGTATTTCACCCCCGATTCAATGCCGCTTTTCGCAAGCAAGGCTCTGAGCTTCAAGTATATTTACAAAATAGCGAACAGCGAGAACATCGGTATTGACTGTGTTTCCGCAGGCGAGATTTTTACGGCAGTAAAAGCAGGCTTCCCGATGGAGAAAGCTTACTTCCACGGAAACAGCAAGACGGACGATGAGATCCGATTTGCTATCAACAGCGGCGTCGGTCATTTCGTTTGCGACAGCATCGAAGAAGTTTCCGTGATCGATGAGATTGCAGGAGAAATGAACGTTCGCCAGAAGGTCCTTCTGAGAATCACTCCGGGCATTGATCCCCACACTCACAAGAAAATTTCAACAGGCAGCGTTGATTCAAAATTCGGTGTTGCAATTGAAACGAAGCAGGCATATGAGCTTGTTGAAAAGACATTGAAGCTTGAGAATATCGAGCTTATGGGATATCACTGCCACATCGGTTCACAGATTTTTGAGTACGATCCGTTCTGCGATGCGGCAAGAATTATGCTTAAGTTTATTGCAGACACAAAGGAGATGTTCGGTTTCGAGGCTAAGGAGCTCAACCTCGGCGGCGGCATGGGCGTAAGATATACCGAGGAAGATCCTGAGATTGACTATGCGGCTAATATCAAGGGTATTGCCGATATCATTAAGGAGCTTTGTGCAGAGTACGGTATCACATTGCCGAAAATACTTATGGAGCCGGGCAGAAGCATTGTTGCCGACGCAGGTCTTACACTCTACACGGCAGGCTATCTTAAGGAGATTACAGGTCTTAAGAATTACATTTCAATCGACGGCGGCATGACCGACAACCCGAGATTTACTCTCTATCAGTCACCGTACACGGTTCTTCTCGCAAACAGAATGAACGAGGAGAAGGACTACAAATGTACCGTTGCAGGAAGATGCTGTGAAAGCGGCGACATCATCCAGGAGGATGTTCTGATGCCGAAGCCGAAGAGAAATGACACAATCGCCGTTCTTACGACAGGCGCATATAACTACGCTATGGCATCTCATTACAACAAGGTTCCGAAGCCTGCTATCGTTATGATAAAGGATAAGGAAGATTTCGTTGTCGTGAAGAGAGAAACGATTGAGGATATGATCTCTAACGAGGTTGATTTTTAATTTAATTTTTTATATTTGACGTAAAGAAGCGTTGCAGATTTTTAGAGTCTGCAACGCTTTTTGGTTAAATTATTGTTTTATATCTTTTGGCATATTCAAAAAAGATATCATTCGATGAGAATTCCTTCATCCTTGTAGCCTGCAATATAACGGAGAATTGCAACTGCGTCGGCGGTATCGACTTTTTTGTCACCGTTTACGTCGCATGCGGTTCTCATCTCGTCGTCAAGAGTTTCAAGTCCTGCAACCGAACGAAGAATGAAAACTGCGTCGGTTACGGTTATGCTTCCGTCGCCGTCGGCGTCACCGTTTTTTCTGTCATGCTCGTCATAGGGATATTCGGAGAGAGGTTTGAAATCTATCTTTTTTTCCTCGGCATAGCTTTCGGCTGCCGAACCCTTATTGCCGTAAATCGTCAGGCTGTCGCATTCGGTGAAAACATCTTTTCCGAAAGAAATATTGTCGTTTCGGATAGCGATGCTTTTAAGACCCGAGCATTTTGCAAATGCGTTGGCGCCCAATGAGTCAACGCTCTCGGGAAGCGAGATTGTTTCCAAAGCAGTACAGCCCGAGAATGCCTTTTTGTCGATAGATGTAATACCCTCGTGTATCTCAATGCTTTCGAGACTCGTGCAGTCCTGGAATGTTAAATCCTTAATTTTCGTTATGCTCTTTGGCAGAGTGATGGTTTTCAGACTTGAACAGCCCCAGAATGCCCATTTGTCTATATCGGTGAGACTGTCGGGGAGGAAAATTTCTTCAAGACCGGTGCAGCTATTAAATGCTGCTTGTCCTATTGATGTAACGTGCTCGGGGATAGTGATGCTTTTCACGGATTTGATGTATGAGAAAGCGTATTCGCCTATTTCAGTGAGATTTTCGGGGAGTGAAAGCTCGGTAATTTTTCCGCAGCTTGCAAACGCAAATTGTCCGATTGTTTTTATGTTAGGAGAAAAATCAACTTTTTGGAGATAGAGACAGTTCATGAATGCGGAAGCCTCGATTTCCTCGAGACTGTCCGGAAGGATTACCTCTTCAAGATCGTTGTTTGCGTTGAATGCTCCGTGAGAATAATAATCCTCAAATCCTTTCAGGGTGTTGGTATAGTACAAGCCGCAGATTGTTTTCACTCCGTCGGGAACCCGGTAGCTTTTGTCTTCTTTTGCGATGGGATAGTCGATGAGAACCGTCTTGTCTTTCGAGAAAAGAACTCCGTCCACCGAACAGAATTCAGGGTTGTTTTCGGAGACGTTGATTGCCGTGAGATGATAGCACTCCCAGAACGGGGAAGCGAGATGACCCTTATCACCATTGTAGTAACCGCTTTCGGAATCGTCCCACCAGAGTCTCATCTGAGTTACGGTTTCGGGGATATATACCTCTGTCATTGTCAGATTGAGATCAAATGCGGAAATATCGATTTCGGTTACTTTTCTGCCGTCTATCTCATCCGGAATTGTTACGGATTCTTCCGTGCCGTTATATTTCCTGATAATTGCCGTGTCGTCGGATTTTATTTCGTAATCGAAATTTTCCCATGTCAGGGTTTCACCGCTTGTCTGTGAACCGGTGCTCTCTGCCGACAGTGAAGCTGCGCTTTCTGATACTGAAGCGCTTGCTGTGAGTGCCGTGACTGATGTTCCTGCGAGAATTGCACATGCAATGCAGAAAGCCGTTAATTTACGTCTTTTCATATAAAACCTCCGTAAATTTATTTATATTTAATATTTAACGAAAAATTAAATATCTTTTATAATTATACAAAAATATAAAAAAGCTGTCAAGAATTTTATGAATTTTTTATCACAGTGTAATGTATGTGATATATTTCCGAAAAAAGATAATACAAATAAGTGCAGAATATTATTATTAATACGCAATGCCTTTTCCGAAAACGGCTATATAGTATTAATAGTTTCTTTATTGCTTTACAGGAACTATCTATTGTATAATAAAAACAGCTTTTAGGATATCAGTAATATAATACATATAAATATTCAATACTAAAAAGAAAGGAAGAGAAAAATGAACTTGAGAAAAACAGCGGAAAAATACAGGGGTACTCTGAAATTTGTCGTCCTGACATTTGCCGGAATAGTAAACGCTTTCGGAGTTTCGCTTGTGCTCGCACCCGTGAACCTCTTCGACAGCGGAATCTCCGGAACTGCGTATCTCCTTGACGTCATAACTCCTGACTGGCTTATGATGAGTTTGTTCCTTATTGTGCTGAACGTTCCGTTCTATCTGCTCGCAATGAAAAAGCTGGGGAAGAGGTTCGTCGGTATTTCTATCTATGCAATAACGATATATTCCGTCTCAGCGTTTCTGTTCAGAGAGGTTCTTCCGATTGACCTGTCGAACGGTTCTCCGATCACAGGTACGGATCTGCTGCTTTCGGCTCTGCTCGGCGGCATGATTTCGGGTATCGGCAGCGGACTTGTTATCAGGCTCGGCGGTGCTATCGACGGAGTCGAGGTGCTGTCGGTTCTGTTTGCGAAAAAGCTCGGAATGAGCGTTGGTATGTTTATCATGGTTTACAACGTTATTCTGTATACGGTGTCGGCTGTCATATTCAGCAACTGGCTTATTCCTCTATACTCTATAATTGCATATACAATGGGTATCAAGGCTATCGATTTTATTGTCGAAGGTCTTGACAAGGGAAAATCCGTTATCATAATCACTCACAAGGATACATCCGTTCAGCAGGTTCTGACCGAGGAGCTGGGAAGAGGCGTTACGGTTCTCGAGGCTGTCGGCGGATATTCTCACGAGGACAAGATCTTTATCTACTGCGTCGTAAACAAATTCGAGGTTCCGCTCGTCAAGAGGCTCGTGAGAGAAAACGACCCGAAGGCATTTGTCACCATGACCGAGGTCTCGGAAACTCTTGGCGGAGGCGATATTTCGTTTAGGCTGAATAAGGTAAAATAACAAAAGATTAACAAATCAATTTCAATTCGTTTATTGCATGTTTGTTAAAATAACCGATATTTCCCGGTGAAAAACAGTGAAAAAAGGTGAAAATGCGAATTTTAAAAATATTCGCATTTTTTCTTCATTTTCTATTGAAAAAAATCGGGAATTATGTTATATTAATTGAGGTGACACAAGAGAAATCTGAAAGTCATATCATACATTGACAAAAAAATAACAATGTATTTTGTTTAAGAAATTTTTAGAAGTCAGGAGAGTTATTATGAGCGAAAATCAGTACACTATCGTTGACAGTGTTGAGTCTTTTGAGGCAAAGCTTGCCGAGGTAAGAGAAGCACAGAAGAAGTTTGCAACATACACACAGGAGCAGGTTGATTTCAT
>CAMHNT010000041.1 GCA_946186535.1 uncultured Clostridia bacterium | reverse complement strand
GTCCTCTTTCAAAGTTTTTTGTGCAATTTTTAAATTTGCTCATTTATAGTTTAATAATGAGTTACCGGATATTAAAAAAATAAAGGAGCTTGAAATGAAGCTATTGACTTTAGGTGATATCGCCGAGGCTTGCGGCGGTGAATATATAGGAGAAAAATCAAAACTTACAACACCCGTGA
Organism: uncultured Clostridia bacterium; assembly: GCA_946186535.1. Lineage (GTDB taxonomy): Bacteria > Bacillota > Clostridia > Oscillospirales > Acutalibacteraceae > RUG592. The sequence goes on along the minus strand of CAMHNT010000041.1, from coordinate 12,314 downwards.
AAAGTGTTGTTATCGACAGCAGACTCGTTGAAGAGGGTTCGCTTTTTGTTGCGATAAAGGGCGAGCGCACGGACGGTCATCTCTACATTGAAAAGGCGTATGAATCGGGCGCCGTATGCGCGATCAGCGAACAGGTCATATCTGCCGATAACCCTTATATCCTTGTCCGTTCAAGCGAACAGGCGATAAAGGATATTGCGGAGTATTACAGAAGTCTTTTTTACAATATAGAGGTTGTCGGAATTACCGGAAGCGTCGGAAAGACAAGCACAAAGGAAATGATCGCTTCCGTTCTGAGTCAGGAATTTGTTGTTCATAAAACACAGGGTAATTTCAACAACGAGCTTGGCGTGCCGCTTACGCTGCTTTCAATGCCCGAGGACACGGAGGTCGCCGTGGTTGAAATGGGTATCAGCGATTTCGGCGAGATGACAAGGCTCAGCAAAATGGTAAGACCGACCGTCTGCGTTCTGACAAATATCGGCTGCTGTCATCTTGAAAATCTGAAGGACCGTGACGGAGTTCTGAAGGCTAAAACGGAGATGTTTAAATACAAGGAAGAAGACGCCCTCATTTTCGTGAACGGCGACGACGACAAGCTTTCGACGATTGAGAATGTTACGGCAAGATACGGACTTGACAGCAGCAACGATTACTATGCAGAGAACATCGAGAACAGCGGCGAAAACAGCGTATCATGTACAATTTGCTTCGATAACAAAAGGCTTGACGTTACCGTACCTGCGCTCGGAAATTATATGGTTGTGAATGCACTCGGTGCGGCGGCAGTCGGAAAGTCGCTTAATATGAGTGATGAGAATATCGTTAAGGGTATCGAAAGCTACACGACTGTAGGCAGCCGCGCAAACCTCATAACAACAGAGATCATAAAAATAATAGATGACTGTTACAACGCAAACCCGACGTCTGTAAAGGCTGCGGTTGAAACGCTCTGCAATATGAAGGGCGGAAGAAAGGTTGCCGTCCTCGGTGACATGAAGGAGCTTGGCGAAAACGAGCTTGCGCTTCATGCAGAGGTAGGGGAGCATGTGTCAAAGTGCGGTGTTGATGTTCTTGTGACTGTAGGAGATCTTGCGAAGTCGATAAGCGATAATGCACCCGGAGTTGAAGTTCATCATTTCGATACGGTTGAACAGGCAAACGAAGAGCTTGACGCAATTCTCCACAAAGACGATATCGTTCTCGTAAAGGCTTCACACTCAATGCACTTTGAAAAAATTGTTGAGTTTTTGAAATCTGTTTAATACAATTTTTAAAAGCGATTCCGGAATTTTATTTTGCCATTAGCAATACCCGGATATAGGGGAATGTGGGGTTTTTGAATCAGTTTTAACATCTATTTTAAAATTGCAAAAAAACTTGAAAGGTACTATTAAAGTTTTTGACGCACTTTTTTCAAAAAGTGCGCAGGATCCAAGGGCAGCGCCCTTGGTCGCCGTCCGCAGACGGCGAAACTCTCTTACGCTTTTGCCCTTTGCAAGGGTGAATTTCCCAAACAGTCCGGCGGACTGTTTGGGAAAGAGGGACGCTTTGGCAGAAAGCGTCCCTTCCCGAAGTAAAAAACAAATTCTCCTCGCCGCTCCAAGGCGACTTGATAAAGTATATTTTTTACTCATTCAAAAGCTGTGTAGGGGAATGTCGTCAACTTTAAGAAAATTGGTTCATATTTTATTTAAAAAGGAGAGCGTTTTAAGTTCTCCTTTTTTATTGCCTGTAGAGAAAAAATATGTTATAATTAAATACGTTAGTGAACATTAACGATGAATAATATCTATAATTATACTGTTTATCTTATAAGATGTGGATAAAAGAAGTTGCTGATAGAGCAACAGGGTTCGGGAGCTACGCTCCCGATAGGTGCAGGGCGAAGCCCTGCACCTATAAAGCCCCCTCCGGCAGGGAGGGGGTTGGGGGTGGGTTGGTTTGATTAATATAAAATTTATCGTAATACAAACCAATTTTAAGTTAAGATTATATCCAGTGTTTATAATATAAGTAGTATTAAATGTGAATGGAGGAATTTAAAGTGAAGGACGAGACAAAATGCCTGCACTCAGGCTATCACCCGAAAAACTCGGAGCCAAGAGTGGTTCCTATAGTTCAGAGTACGACATACGTTTATGATTCGACCGAGGAGGTCGCTTCCGTTTTTGACGAACCTACAAAATCGCTTATCTACTCACGTTTTGCCAATCCTACGGTTATGGCTGTTGAACAGAAGATAGCCGAGCTTGAGGGCGGCGTCGGAGCTATGTGTACGTCGTCGGGTCAGGCGGCAACACTTATGGCTATACTCAACATATGTCAGGCAGGCGACAGCTTCATAAGCGTGAGCGAGGTTTACGGCGGTACTATCAACCTGTTTGCCTTTACCCTTAAAAAGCTCGGTATCGAGTGTGTTTTCGTTTCTACTGACGATGATGAGGAAACCATCGAAAAGGCGTTCAAGCCAAACACAAAGGCTGTTTTCGGCGAAACCATCGCAAACCCTGCGCTTACTGTTTTTGATATCGAGAAGTTTGCGAAGCTTGCTCATAAGCACAATGTTCCGCTTATCGTTGACAATACTTTTGCAACGCCTGTTCTCTGTAAGCCTTTTGAATTCGGCGCAGATATCGTTACTCATTCGACATCAAAATACATGGACGGTCATGCAGTTCAGTGCGGAGGCGTTATCGTTGACAGCGGTAATTTTGACTGGACAAGCGGTAATTTCCCTGAGCTTTGTACTCCCGATGAGTCGTATCACGGTATCGTGTACACGGACGTTTACGGCAAGGCGGCATATATAATAAAGGCGAGAATGCAGCTAATGCGTGATTTCGGAGCTTATCCTGCCGCGCATTCGGCGTTTCTGCTGAATCTGGGTCTTGAGACTCTTGCGGTAAGAATGAAGAGCTACTGCGAAAATGCAATGACTGTGGCTAAGTATCTCGAAAGCTGTGACAAGGTCGAAAGCGTTTCATATCCCGGTCTTGAGAGTGATTCTCATCATGAGCTTGCGAAGAAGTATCTCAAGGGCTCGAGCGGTGTTATTTCTTTCGTGATCAAGGGCGGAAGAGAAACGGCGATGAAGTTCATGGATTCTTTGGAGCTTGCTTCGAATGAGGTTCACGTTGCCGATATCAGAACCTGCGTTCTTCACCCTGCAAGCGAAACGCACAGACAGCTTACGGACGAGCAGCTTGTTGCGGCAGGAATTGAAGCCGGTATGGTAAGATTTTCCGTGGGACTTGAAAATATAGATGATATTATAGCAGACCTCGACAAGGCTTTTGCGGCTATTGATTAATGGATTAATCCGGATAATTGGGATAATATAATCTCCTGTCCGGGAATTGTTTATGTTTTTGGACAGGAGACATATGCCAAAAAACAAGTACACTTTTGTAACAAATATAAAAATATAGTTAAATTGTATATAAATAAATTGCAATTCGGCTTGATATTTTCTTATTTAATTTATGAAAAAGTCTTGCAATTTTTCGGGTTATCTGTTAATATTATATATGCTATCTTATAAATTTACAAAGTGAGGGAGGTGCAGACAAATGGCAAAGTGTGATATTTGCGGTAAGGGCGTAACTTTTGGTATTAAAGTTTCTCACTCTCACAGACGTTCGAACAGAACATGGAAACCAAACGTAACTAAGGTAAAGGCTATCGTTAACGGTTCTCCGAAGCGTATTCACGCATGCACCCGCTGCCTGCGTTCCGGTAAGGTTACCAGAGCAGTTTAATGTGTAACATAACACAAGATTCAGAGGAGCTTTTTAAGCTCCTTTTTTCTTTTTTGAATATATGTATAACAAAAAGACAGGGCATAAAACCCTGTCTTTCCTAATAGTATTTTATTGATGCGGATTATAACGCTTCATCTTTGAGTCCGCAGCACTTCTTGTATTTCTTTCCGCTTCCGCACGGGCACGGATCGTTTCTTCCGACCTTCTGCTTTTCGGTTTTGCGGATCGTCTTAGGCTTATCGGATTCCGGGTCGGAACTGGTCCAGGTCGGGTTTGCGATCTGCTCTCTCTTGAGAACCATTTTAACGGCTTCTTCCTCCTGTTCGGCTTCCTTTGAAGCGTTGATCTCAGCCTGCTTCTGGAGAGCCTGCTTCTGTCTTTCTCTCTGAAGCTCTCTTGCTTTCTGGAGATCTGCCATGACCTTCTGCTGCTCGTAAATCTTCTTTGGCGCTACAAGCATAAGCTTGACCGTATCCTGACGGATAGAATCGATCATAGCGTCGAACATATCAAAGCCTTCGAGTCGGTATTCAACAACAGGATCATGCTGTGCATAGCCTCTGAGACGGATTCCCTGCTTGAGCTGTTCCATATCATCGATATGATCCATCCAGTGTCTGTCTACGCTCTTGAGCAGGTATACGCGTTCAGCTTCGCGCATAACCTCGGCAGGGAGAAGCTTTTCGTTCTCCTCATAAATAGCCTTTGCTTTCTCTGTGAGCTTGCTGATAATATATTCACTTTCGGTATCCTGAATTTCTTCCTCTGTGAGGTTGAAATCTTCGTCATGCTCGTCAATGAGCCAGCCTGTGTAGAATTCCTTGAGTCCCTCGAAATTCCATGATTCCTTTGTGTAGTCCTCGGGGAGGTACTGTGATGCGGTAGCTTCGATTGTCTGTTCAATCATCTTGATGATCGTTTCTCTGATGTCGTCGCCGTTAAGAACCTGGTCACGCTGACCGTAGATGATTTCACGCTGCTTGTTCATAACGTCGTCGTACTGGAGAACGTTTTTACGGATTTCAAAGTTTCTTCCTTCGACTTTTTGCTGTGAGCTTTCAACGACTCTTGAAAGCGTCTTGCTTTCGAGAGGAATGTTTTCGTCAACGTTGAACGCACTCATGATCGACTTGATTCTGTCGCCTGCGAAAAGTCTTAGGAGATCGTCCTCGCCGGAAAGATAGAATCGTGATTTTCCGGGATCGCCCTGACGTCCGGCACGTCCTCGGAGCTGGTTGTCGATTCGGCGCGATTCGTGGCGTTCCGTACCCATGATGAAAAGACCGCCTGCTTCTCTTACCTCTTCGGCTTCACCCTTGATCTCTTCCTTGAACTTTTCGTTAAGCTCAGTGTAGAGCTTTCTTGCGTTCAGGATCTCCTGGTTGTCGGTGTCGGCGAAGCCAGTAGCTTCTGCGATGTATTCCTCCGGGATACCCTGCTTTCTCATTTCGGATTTTGCCATGTACTCTGCGTTACCGCCGAGAATAATATCTGTACCACGGCCTGCCATGTTGGTTGCGATCGTAACGGCGCCCTTTTTTCCTGCCTGTGCTACGATTTCGGCTTCCTTTTCGTGGTGCTTAGCGTTAAGTACGTTGTGTTTGATGCCTCGTTTTTTGAGCATGGAGCTTAAAAGCTCAGATTTTTCGATTGAAATTGTGCCGACAAGTACAGGCTGACCGTTTTTGTTGGCTTCGATAATATCATCGATAACAGCCTCAAACTTGCCCTTTTCGGTCGAGAAAATAGCGTCGGGGAGATCCTCACGCTGTACGGGTTTGTTTGTCGGGATTTCAACAACGTCGAGCTTGTAGATTTCGCCGAACTCGCCTTCCTCGGTCATAGCCGTACCGGTCATACCGGAAAGCTTGTTGTAAAGGCGGAAGTAGTTCTGGAATGTGATGGTTGCGAGGGTTTTGCTTTCGCTTTCGACCTTTACGCCTTCCTTTGCTTCGATAGCCTGGTGAAGCCCCTCGTTGTAGCGTCTTCCGTACATCAGACGGCCCGTGAACTCGTCAACGATAATAACCTGATCGTCCTTAACGACATAGTTGATATCACGCTTCATGATGCTGTGAGCCTTGATAGCCTGATTTATGTGATGCTGGATTTCGAGGTTGTCGGGGTCGGTGAGGTTTTCGATTCCGAAATATTCCTCAACACGTTTTACACCCACCTGGGTCAGCGTGGCTGTTCTTGCCTTTTCGTCAACTATGTAGTCGATGCCGTGTTCCTTGTAGTAATCCTCGTTGTCCTCTTTAGAGTCTATTTCCTCGAATACCTTTTTCTTCAGAGTCTTGGCCAATGAATTAGCTTTCTCGTACATATCTGAAGATTTGTCGCCGGGACCCGAAATTATGAGCGGAGTTCTTGCTTCATCGATGAGAATGGAGTCAACCTCGTCGACGATTGCGTAGTTATGGCCTCTCTGGACCTTCTGCTCTTTGTAAACGACCATGTTGTCACGGAGGTAGTCGAAGCCGAGTTCGTTGTTTGTGCCGTAAGTAATGTCTGCGGCATATGCACTTTTTCTCTGCTCGGGCTTTAAGTCATGAACGATAAGTCCGACCGAAAGACCGAGATAGCGGTAAAGCTTTCCCATCCATTCGGAGTCACGGCGGGCGAGGTAGTCGTTGACAGTAACTACATGAACGCCCTTTCCCGTAAGTGCGTTCAGATATGCCGGAAGTGTTGCAACGAGAGTTTTACCTTCACCTGTTCTCATTTCGCTGATACGGCCCTGATGAAGGATGATACCGCCCATGATCTGAACCGGGAAGTGTTTCATTCCGAGAACTCTCCAGGCAGCCTCACGGCATACCGCAAATGCCTCGGGGAGAATATCGTCGGTTGTTTCACCGTTTTCAAGTCTGTCCTTGAGAACCTGAGTCTGTCTTTTGAGTTCCTCCTCGGTCATTTCGGCGTAAGTATCTTCAAGCTCAAGAACTCTGTTGAGCTTTGGTTTAATTCTTTTTATTTCTTTTTTGCTGTAATCACCAAATAAAGCTTTTAACAAGCCCATTATAATCACCTCATTCAATGTTTTGAGAAGTACAAAATCTTATATTTATAATAGTCAGCGCATAGCTTCTCATTATATTCAAACTTAATTTTAACACAAATTTAAAAAAAAATCACTACTATTTTTCAAAATAACTTTTAATTAACACTATGTTCATTTTTTATCCCGACTCCGTAGACATTTTTTATATGAGCCATTGACCTGGGATGGGGATTTAGGGCAATGGTATCAACTTAATAAATTTCCGGCTTCGCTTTTCAGGAAATTTATTAAGTTGACGACATTGGGACTTAAATCGGCAGGTGTTCTCTTCTCGAGTGATGTCTCGTGTCAAGAATATGTTCGGAATCGCAGTAAAAAAAGTTGACAAAAGGTGTAATTTATGATAGACTGAGAATGTCAAATTATAAAGGAGGTTGTCCGTTTATGAAAAGAATTCAGACTATCGAAACTCGTGATTTGAAGAAGAGCACTCAGACAGGCGGCTGCGGCGAATGTCAGACATCATGTCAGTCGGCTTGCAAAACATCCTGCGGCGTTGCTAACCAGCAGTGTGAGAAGTGCGTAAGCGAGAAGTAATTTTTGAGAATCGGAAGATGTATACGTATTGGCATTGAGTTAAATCGAATACACCTTTATGCCGTTTATGCCACGATGAAGGATAAACGGCATTTCTTTTTTGTAAAGGAAGAATTGAATTGTTATGATACATTGTTACAAATTAAACGGATACAATATCGTTCTCGATGTTTTCAGCGGAAGCGTTCACGCTGTTGACGAGGTCGCTTACGATGCGATCGAGATGTACGAGAACAGCGACAAGGAAACAATTATTACTTATTTGCTTGATAAATACGGCGAAAAAGACGATGTTACAAGAGAGGACCTCGAAGAGCTTTTTGACGATATAGAAACGCTTAAGGAAAGCGGAAAGCTGTTCGCTCCGGACGTTTATGAGGGAAGAGCGTTTGACCTTAAAAACAGAAATACGGTCATCAAGGCACTCTGCCTTCATGTTGCCCATACGTGCAACCTCAACTGCGAATACTGCTTTGCAAGCCAGGGAAAATATCACGGCGACAGAGCTTTGATGTCGCTTGAGGTCGGAAAAAGAGCTTTGGATTTTCTCGTTGAGAATTCGGGGACAAGAACAAACCTTGAGGTCGATTTCTTCGGCGGTGAGCCGCTGATGAACTGGGACGTGGTCAAGGATATCGTAAAGTACGGAAGAGAGCTTGAGAAAACGCATAAGAAAAAGTTCCGTTTTACTCTGACGACAAACGGTGTTCTTCTTAATGATGATGTAATCGATTTTGCCAATAAGGAAATGCACAATGTCGTTCTGAGCCTTGACGGCAGACGTGAGGTTCATGATCATCTCAGGAAAACCGTCAACGGCAAGGGAAGCTATGACACTATCGTTCCGAAGTTTCAGCATTTCGTTGAAAGACGTGGCGATCAGGGGTATTATATGCGCGGAACGTTCACACACAACAATGTAGACTTTACGAACGATATTTTCCACATGGCTGACCTGGGCTTTACGGAGCTTTCGATGGAGCCTGTAGTCTGTAAGCCGGACGACCCCTATGCGCTTACAGAGGAGGATCTGCCGGTTCTTTTCGAGCAGTATGAAATTCTTGCGAAGGAAATGCTGAAGCGTGAAAAAGAGGGAAAGGGCTTTACGTTCTATCACTATATGATCGATCTGAAGGGCGGTCCGTGTATCTATAAGAGAATTTCGGGCTGCGGCTCGGGAACGGAATACATGGCTGTTACTCCGTGGGGAGAGCTGTTCCCGTGTCATCAGTTCGTGGGTGATGAAAAGTACAGTCTCGGAAACATCTGGGACGGTGTTAAGAACAAGGAAGCGCAGCAGGAGTTCAAGCTGTGCAATGCCTATGCAAGAGAAGAATGCCGTGACTGCTGGGCGAAGCTTTATTGCAGCGGAGGATGTGCGGCGAATTCGTATCATGCGACAGGTTCGATAACGGGCGTCTATGAATACGGCTGCAAGCTTTTCAGAAAGCGCATGGAATGTGCGATTATGATGCAGGTTGACAAGGCGCAGGAGAGGTAGGTAAATTTTAATTTTTAAAATTAAAATTTACGTGAAGAGCTGCTTCGCAGCGTTATGTTGAATGAAATGTTTATGAAACAATACCGAAATATGCCTGAGAAAATGTTTGAAAAGTCCAATTAGTTGGATAGAGAGAAACCCCGACACCCTAAGTCCGCATCCTCGGGCGATGGCTAATGTTAAGAATGTCTACGGAATCGGGGTAAAAAACTTGGATAGAGAAAAACCCTGACGCCCTAAGTCCCCATCCTCGGGCGATGGCTAATGTTAAGAATGTTTACGAAATCGGGGTAAAAAACTTGGATAGAGAAAAACCCTGACGCCTTAAGTCCGCATCCTCGGGCGATGACTAATGTCAAGAATGTCTCCGGAATCGGGGTGAAAAATCGGGGTGAAAAATCGGGGTAAAAAAAAGAAAGGTGGATTATAATATATGAAAGAGGTATCGGAATTGATTGATTACCGTTCGGATATTAAGGTTGTGGACGCAACGCTTCGTGACGGTGGTCTGGTTAATGATTTTTATTTTCCTGATGAGTTTGTAAAGGATTTGTATATTGCAAATCAGAAAGCCGGAGTCGACTATATGGAGTTCGGTTACAAGGCTTCAAAAGAGCTTTTTGATGTTGACAAGTTCGGAAAGTGGAAGTTCTGTAACGAGGACGACATCAGAGCAGTTGTCGGCGACAACAATACGGATCTGAAGATTGCCGTTATGGCTGACGTCGGAAGATGCGACTACAAGAACGATATCATTGAGAAAAAGAACAGTGCGATCGATCTTATACGTATTGCAACTTATATTCACACGATACCGGAAGCAGTCGATATGATCGAGGACGCATACAAGAAGGGCTATCAGACAAGCTGTAATATCATGGCTGTTTCGAATGCACGCGAGAGCGAGCTGAGCGCGGCTCTCGATATACTGGGAAAAACTCCGGTTGATGTATTCTATGTTGTTGACAGCTTCGGTTCCCTTTATCCTGAGCAGATCGCAAGACTCGATGATATTTATCTGAACTTTGCAGCAAAATACGGCAAGAAGGTCGGAATCCACGCTCACAACAACCTGCAGCTCGCTTTCGCAAATACTGTTGAATCCGTCGGAATCGGCGTTGACTGGCTTGACGCTACTTACTCTTCGATGGGAAGAGGAGCCGGAAACTGCGCAATGGAGCTTCTGCTGGGCTTCCTCCGCAATCCGAAGTACGAGGTTTATCCTGTTCTTCAGTTCATCGAGAAGCACATCAACAAGCTTCGTGAGGACGGCGTAGTCTGGGGCTATGACCTTCAGTATCTCCTGACAGGTCTCCTGAATCAGCACCCGAGAACGGCTATCCAGTTCACAAAGGAAGGCAGAAAGGATTACGCCGAGTTCTACAAGGAAATCGTTACTGACGACTGATATTTTTGAACAGGTAAGTTTAAAAAGCTGCGGCATTGTTTCAAAGTGAAATTTTTCTACCGCTCGAAAATATATTGATTTTCGGGCGGTTATGCATTATAATTTAAAAGAGAATTTGTTTTGTTATTTTTATTATTTTTATTTTGTTTCTGCTGCGCTGAAATTTGCGTAACGGATTCGGATTGTTAAATTGATCTTAAATCGGGGTTTTTGTGTTAATATGAAGTAGTAAGGAGTTTGTATCAGATATGGATAATGAAGTAAGAAAAAGCAGCAAGAAAAGAAGAAAGCAAAATGCGGTTTTTGCTGTAATCGGCTGTCTTGCCGTTCTGGCGGTTTCCAGTGTTACCGTAGCGGTTGTAACGGCAAAGGAGCAGAGCAAGCAGGCTGCTATCGAAGCTGAAGCAGAGGCGATGTCGGTTGAATTTGACGCAGCCAATCTTTCGAATGACGTTGAAGAAGAGGTTGAGCATATCGACTTCTCGGGACTTGAAGGACAGCTCGATGATATAATCGAGAATACAAAGGCTATAACAGGCGGCGAGTGGTCGGTGTATGTATATGTGCCGAATTCGGACGATACGCTGAGCATGAACCAGCAGAAAATGCAGGCGGCGAGTGTAATAAAGCTTTTTGTTATGGGAGCTGTTTATGATCAGTACGAAGATATAAAAGCGGCGTATCCCGATGAGGATATTGATTCTCTTCTTGAAAGCATGATAACGATCAGCGACAACGACGCAACCGACGAGCTTGTCGTTATGCTCGGAAGAGGAGACGAGGTTGAGGGAAGAAGAATCGTTACGGATTTCTGTAAGAGTCTCGGGCTTGAGAACACGACCATGGACAGAATGATGCACGATGACAATATTTACAGCGACAACTACACGACAACCGAGGATACGGGAAAATATCTTGCTATGATCCTCAACGGTGAATTTGAGCATTCCGAAGATATGCTCGGTCATCTTGAGCGTCAGGACAGAACCCACAAGATCCCGGCAGGTGTTCCCGACGCCGTGAAAACAGCGAACAAAACCGGTGAGCTTGACGACTGTCAGAACGATGCTGCAATCATATTCACAAAATATCCGTATATTCTTTGCGTTATGGCTGACGGAACGTCCGGATACTATGAGCCGATCGACGGAATTGTTGAAATTTCTTCGGCAACGTACAAATATATAGTTCCGAGACTTTAAGAGGTGAGGAATTTGAGCGACAAAATTTCCGAGTTCAGAAGACTTGTTGAAAAGAGCAGAAGAATAGTTTTCTTCGGAGGAGCCGGAGTTTCAACGGAAAGCGGAATTCCCGATTTCAGAAGCAAGGACGGGCTTTACAATCAGAAGTATGACTATCCGCCGGAAGAGATCCTGAGTCACGGGTTCTTTGTGAACAGAACGGAGGAGTTCTACAAATTCTACAGAGACAAGCTCAACAGCCTAAAATATGAGCCGAACATCACTCATTTCAAGCTCGCCGAGCTTGAGAAGAAGGGAAAGCTTTCTGCGGTTGTTACTCAGAATATAGACGGACTCCATCAGAAAGCAGGTTCAAGGAAGGTTTATGAGCTTCACGGAAGCGTACTGAGGAATTACTGCGTGAAATGCGGAAAGTTTCATGACGCTGCTGCCGTTTTCGGTTCGGAAGGCGTTCCGCACTGTGAATGCGGAGGAGTCATAAAACCCGATGTTGTTCTTTACAATGAGCCGCTTGACGAGAAGGTAGTTAGAGGTGCGATAAAAGCAATAAGCAATGCGGATCTTCTGATTATCGGAGGAACGTCGCTTACGGTCTATCCTGCGAGCAGCTATATAAGCTACTTCGGCGGGGGTGAGATCGTGCTTATCAATAAATCGTCGACTCCGTATGACAACACAGCCGACCTTGTTATTAATCAGGGGTTGGGAGAGGTTTTCTCGAAGATTGAATAATATTGGTGATATAGATAAATTTAGTCCTATTGTCTTTTTGACAGTAGGACTTTTTTTGTAAAAAACTTCCGGCAAAGCGAAGCCGGCAAAAGTTTTTGCCCAGCTT
>CAMHNT010000040.1 GCA_946186535.1 uncultured Clostridia bacterium | reverse complement strand
TTTCGGAAGGAAATCTGATGCTGTCAACGATTTCTTTGATGACACTAAGCTCATAATCGGAAAAATCATCGTTTTCGGAAATTAATCTTACCGTTATTCCCATGCTGTCATAAACCGTATAATAATCTTTATAGAAATAACGACCGGAATCGTTGGTGACATTTCTTATAAGCTCAATAAAAGTAAACGAATCCGACTTGTAAACAGACGAAGAAAGAACGCTCTCTTCACTTGAAAGCGATTGATTCAATCTGTCAAGCTTTTTTTCGGAAAGCTTTCTGAGATTCTGAATTCCGTTCTGATCCTCTGAAATCAGGACTTCAAATTCAAAATTTTTGTTAAGATCTTTTCCGTAAAGATATGCATTGCTTTCACGGATTTTTGACATAGTTTCTATGTAATCAAAGGTATTTCCCGTAAACAGTGGATCATTCTGCTTAACTCCCTGAGTGACAACCTTAATGCTGTCAGGAATATCCATAGTCATAGAAAGTTCTTCAATTTCATAAGTAACTGTATTGGTAGCGGCGCCGGCGCTTATGACAGGTACCGAGAGAATCACCAACATAAAGACAAGAATAAGACTCAGCAATTTTCTATTGCTTTTTTTCACTACAAACACCATCCCAAATTGTGAATAATATACTAACATTATAGCTGTTTCCAACAATAAAAGCAAGATACTTTGTCAATATTTTACAATGAGATTCAAAAAAAACAACCCCTCAAGTCGGGGGCAATGTCATCAACTTAAGGTATAGTGAAACCTATTCCCTTCAGGGAGACGCTCCGTCGAGAGCGTCTCCTCTTTTGATACGGAAAAACCTTAAGATAATAAACTTTCAGTCAAAGTCATATCGAATATTTATTTATTCAAAAGATATTCCTCAACAATTTTTGCGACTCCGTCGTCATCATTTGAATCCGCTATCAGATCGGAAATTTTCTTAACGTCCTTTTCACCGTTGGCCATGCAGACTCCAAGACCTGCATAACCTATCATTGTCATGTCGTTGTAGCTGTCGCCGCAGGCAATAAGCTGATCACGGGTATATCCCAGCTTATCAAGCATCGTCGAGAGACTCGCACCCTTATTGACGCCGAACGGCATTACTTCAAGGAAAAACGGACAGCTCTTGAAAACATCAAAATATCCCTTGTATTTTTCCACAAGAATTTTCTCATACTTGTCGATCTCTTCCGGATCGCCTGCAAGCAGAAGCTTATTCACATCAAATGTAACATAATCGGTAAAGTTCTCCACTGTCTTTTCTTCCATTTTCAGGATCTTTGACTCGATGTTTGTGTACTCATTTACCTTTTCGTTCATTACGATATGATCATCTTCATATGTAATCACCGTAATATTGCTGTCTCTGAGCACGTCATAAACAGGCTTGATATACTTTTTGGGGAATGAAACCGAAGATATCAGTTCATTCGTTGCGGCATTGATGACCTTGCCTCCGTTGAAAGCCATAATATATCCGCCGTACTTATCCATTTCAAGCTCCTCTGCGATATCCTTCATACCGTAGTTATGTCTTCCAGACGCGAGAACAACTTTTTTTCCGAGCTTCTGAGCATCGATCAGAGCTTTCTTCGTACGCGGTGTAATCTCCTTTTGGGAATTCGTAAGCGTACCGTCAATATCAAGTGCTATTATTTCGTAACTCATATTTCTTTTCTCCTCCAAAAAACGTACACCTGTAAGACTTTAAATCATCTCGTTATACGTTTCTTTAAACTTCTCGATTATATAGTCCGTCTGCTCGTCCGTGAGAAGAGAGAACAGCGGCAGTGTAACCTCATTTTTGTACATATTGTAAGCGTTGGGATAATCCGCAATATCAAAGCCGAGGTTCTTGTAAGCTGTATGAAGCGGAAGCGGCTTGTAGTGAACGTTGGTTGCCACTCCCTTTTCAAGCATTCTGTCCATGAACTCATTTCTGAACGCTTCGTCCTTTTCAGGGAATCTCACAATGTAAAGATGACAGCTTGAACCGATCGTTTCAAAATGGTTCAGAACTTCAACTCCGTCAAGTTCCTTGAAAGCTTCGTTGTACTTCTTCACAATATGATGTCTTTTCTCAAGTATCTCCTCTGCCCTGTCCATCTGAACAAGACCGATTGAAGCGAGAATATCTGTCATATTGTGCTTATATCCCGTAAATACAATATCATACTCCCAGAACGGTTTCTCACCCTCGGGCTTAAAGCCTCTGTCCTGTCCGTGGCAGGCAAGTAGAGCGAGAGTCTTTTTTATATCCTTTCCGTCAAAGCCCTCGATAGGCTTCCACGCAAGCGCTCCGCCCTCGGCAGTTGTGAAATTCTTTACCGCATGGAACGAGAAACTTGTGAAATCAGCAAGCTCGCCCGAACGCTTTCCGTCCTTTCTTTCGGCAAGAAACGAATGTGCGCCGTCAGCAACGATAGCTATTCTGCCGATTGCCTTCTGAATATCGTTCGAGGGATTGAAAATATCCCTTTTGCGCTCCGCAATTTCCAGAAGTCTGTCATAATCGCAGAGAACTCCGCCCAGATCAACCGGAACTATAGCCTTTGTTTTAGAGGTTATCGCCTTTTCGGCTTCTTCATAGGAAATATGGAAAGTTCCCGGCTCAACATCAACGATAACCGGGGTTGCTCCGACATGTTCGATAACGCTCGCCGACGCGGTATATGTATACGCCGGAACGATTACCTCGTCGCCTTCGCCGATTCCCAGAAGCCTCAGAGCCATTTCATGGCACGCCGTCGCAGAATTCATGCAGACCGCATAAGGAACATGACAAGCCTCAGCTACTCTTTGAGACAGCTCCTCTGTTCTCGGGCCTGTCGTTATCCACGAGGATTTTAATGTTTCAACTACTGCGTCTATTTCTGCCTGACCGACGTCAGGAGGTGAAAACGGAATTTTCATATATTACCATACTCCTTTTACTTTGAATTCAGCATTTCCTCTGCATGCTGCAGGGAAAGCTCCGACGGATTGCTGCCGTCGATAATTCTCGACAATTCATATTTTCTTTCCTCAAAATCAAGCTCACGGACTTTCGTGAATGTTCGACCCTCGGAAACTGTTTTGCTTATAAAAAGATGAATATCTGCAAGCGCCGCAATCTGAGCCTGATGAGTTATGCAGAGAACCTGATGAGTTTTCGAAAGCTGCTGAAGCTTTCGTCCTACCTTTGATGCAGCGGAACCGCTGATACCGGTGTCGACCTCATCAAATATAAGCGTTGCGATTTCGTCCTTTTCGGCGATTATGGTTTTTATCGCAAGCATCATTCTTGAAAGCTCACCGCCCGAAGCGATTTTTGAAAGCGGCTTCGGCTCTTCTCCGGGGTTTGCGGAAATCAGAAGCTCAAGTCTGTCACAGCCGTTTTCCGTAAATTCACATTTGGTGATACTCGGAACCATTACTACATTAGGCATATCGAGATACCGCATTTCTTCCATAACAGCCTTTGAAAAGTCCGCTGCCGCATCACTTCTCGCTTTCGTGAGCCTTTCGGCAATGACCGTGAGCTCGGCTTTTGCCTTTTTATAATCGCTCTCGAGCTTTTCTTTATTTATATCAAATTGAAGAAGGTCGTCAAGCTCACTGTTTGATTTCTCACAGAACTCGAGAATCTCTTCAATCGTATCTCCGTATTTCCTCGACAGATCCTTGATGAGGTTATATCGTTCCTCAACCTCGTCAAGCTCACGAGGGTCTATATCCACCTCGTCTATAAAATCACGTATCTCATAGTGACAGTCATTCAGCTCTTCATAAACCGACTGAATACGCTGAGTAACATCATTCAGATCGGGGTATATTTCCGATATATCCGACAACGTATCGCGAACACTGTCGAGAATTGAAATTGCTCCTTCTTCCTCGTCACCTGCAAGAAGCGCATACGCAAAGGATATTCCCGTTTTGATTTTTTCGCTGTTGTTGAGAAGAGTTCGTCTTGCCTCCAGCTCCTCCAGCTCGCCCGGCTGTAAATCGGCTGCTTCAATTTCACGGATCTGATACTGAAGAAGATCTATTTTTCTTTCTCTGTCCTGAATATTGTCCTTGAGGTCAAGAAGCTTGTGTCTTAAATCCGAATAGACCTCGTATTTTGCTTTGTATTCATCGAGCAGATCGCCGTACTCTCCGAGTGCGTCTATATATTTTATATGGCTGTCGGCGGTCATAAAATCGTAGCCCTCATGCTGACCGTATATATTTATCAGATATGTACTGACCTTTTTAAGAACCGAAAGCGGAGCAGGTCTGCCGTTTATTTTGCATATATTTTTTCCTGCCTGGGTTATCTGTCTCTGAAGAATAAAAACATCGTCCTCCGCTTCATAGCCGCACTCCTCAAGAATTTCGCAGGCTTTTTCCGAAACATCGGAAAACGTTGCGCTGATGAAAGCCGACTGAGCGCCCGAACGTATCAGATCTCTCGAAATTCTCTGACCCATAATGGCATTTATGGAATCAATGATAATGGATTTACCTGCACCTGTTTCACCTGTCAGGATATTGAATGCATTATCAAAATCGATACTCGCTTTTTCGATTACGGCAACATTTTCAATATATATATTTGACAACATAGTATCACCTTAATTCTTGTCATAAATTGAAATGACTTTCAGACTTGATGCAATTCCCACAGCTTTTTCCGCAGTTTTCGCCGCAAGAAAAATCGTATCGTCACCGGCGATCGAGCCTATAATATCACTGAAGCCTGCCGCATCGATCGAAGTACAAACAGCCTGAGCCATACCCGAAACCGTTTTTATCACGACAAGATTCCCTGCGTAATCAACCGAAAGAACAGAAGTTGAAAAAAGAGGTTCAAGAGTCGACTTGACATTTATATGCTTCACCGATGAGGTCGCATAACAGTATTTTCCGTTTTTTGAAAGTATTTTTACAAGCTGCAGCTCTTTTATATCTCTCGAAACAGTCGCCTGCGTTACATTGTATCCGCTTGCGCGAAGCTCGGAGATAAGCTCGTCCTGGGTGCTTATTTCTTTAGTTTGAATTAATTCAATTATTTTTGCGTGTCTTCCTTTTTTCAAAATCAATTCCTCCTTTCGTTCAGCTTGTCATTTAGTATTCTGTAAAAGTTTTTATTGTTAAGCTTTATAAAGTTTGCCGTAAGCTCGGCTTTTCTTACCGTGACGCTATCGTTCTTGTCGATACGGAACGAATGGATTCCGTCAACTGTAGCGAATATATCCTCATCGCAATTTTCATGAGGATATATCGTAACCTCGGAATCGTCCGAAAAAAGCACAGAGCGTGAAAACAGCGAATGCGGACATATCGGAGTGAGCAGTATGCACTTCATGTGCGGTTCGATAACGGGGCCTCCTGCCGATAATGAGTATGCGGTGGAGCCGGTCGGAGTCGAAAAGATCAAACCGTCCGCACGGTATGAATTTATCAGCTCGCCGTTTAAATGAACGTTAAGCTCAACCATTCTCGAAACCGAACCTTTCGATATCGTAACGTCGTTTAGAGCATAGAGCGTTTCCGTTTTTCCATCATGATCGATTGTGACCTCAAGAAGCATTCTGTCATCAATTGTATAACTCTTGTCAAAAAGCTTCGACAGAAGAGACAGCTCTGTCGGCTCGAGGTTTGCGACGAATCCCACTCTGCCGCAGTTTACGCCAAGCACAGGCTTTTTTAGAACAGCCGCATGCTTTGCGACATGAATTATAGTTCCGTCGCCGCCTATCGCAATAACCAGATCGGAATTCTCCACCGTTGAGAAATGATTCGGAAAATATTCCGCCTTTTCACTTTTTACAGTATCTCTGAATTCTGCCGGAACAGAAAATCTGCAATCGTAATCGGAAAGGGATTCTGTTATTTTCACTGCATATTCAATTGCCTTATCCTTGCTTGAGTTTGGTATAATCGCAATATTCATATCACATCACCAAAAATTATTTATCCAAAGCCTCGTGAGATAATTTTACGAGATTGTCGGCATTTATATCAACCGAAATTCGGGGCGCATCGCTTTTCTGAATATAAAGGAGATATTCAATATTTCCCTCCGGCCCCTTTACCGGCGAAAAGTCAAGTCCTATAACTGAAAAACCGTTTTCAGTCACAAAATCAATTATTCCGGAAATAACCGCCGAATGAATCTTCGGGTCTCTTACGACTCCGTTTTTTCCGACGTTCTCTCTTCCTGCTTCAAACTGCGGCTTTATAAGACAAACCGCCCTGCCGTTTTCCTTTAAGAAATTTCTCGCAACAGGAAGAATCAGTCTCAATGAAATAAATGACACGTCAACGCTGAAAAAGTCAATGGGGTCGGTTATCTGCTCGTCCGTTACATATCTGAAATTCGTTCTCTCGAGATTCACGACACGCTCGTCAGTGCGAAGCTTATAGGCAAGCTGACCGTAGCCGACGTCTATCGAGAAAACCTTTTTCGCTCCGTTCTGAAGCATACAATCCGTAAAACCTCCGTGAGAAGCACCGATATCCATTGTCGTAAGACCGTTCAGGTCAATGTCAAAAACATCGATTGCCTTTTCAAGCTTAAGTCCCCCTCGGCTCACATACTTCAACGTTTTTCCTCTGACCTCGATGTTGCTGCTCTCGGGATAGCAGGTTCCTGGTTTGTCGGACTTCTGATTGTCAACGTATACGATACCAGACATTATAATAGCCTTTGCTTTTTCTCTGCTTTCCGCAAGTCCTCTTTCAAAAAGCAAAACATCCAATCTTTTTTTCTCAGCCAAAACATCACCCTCAAATCAATTCCAAGTCAATTTGTTGACTATTCCGCAACAGTCGAGGTTAAGCTCTGCCAAAGCCTCATCGACCGTTGACTGCGGCACAAATTTATCTTTAATTCCTGTTAATTCAAAATCACCTTTGAAATTGAAATCACGCAGCATATAATAAAACAACTCACCGACGCCGCCTGTTTCAATTCCCTCTTCAAAAAAGTAAACTTTTTTGAACCCGGAAGCCTTTTCGACTGCCGCTTCCGAAATTGGACGTATCCTGTTGAGCTTTATGACAGTTATATCTATACCCTTTTCCTTCAGAATCTCCTTCGCCTGTGCGGCATGAGCAAAAATCCTTCCGTAGGTCACAACAGCCGCGTCCTTTCCGCTGCCGTAAACGGAATAAACGTCGTTCGTTTCATAGTCCGAAGGTCTGTACGGCTCCCCTCCTCTCGGATATCTCACCGCCGCAATACCGTCTGTTTTATAGATCGCACTGTATAAAGAGCTCCTCAGCTCATCAAAATAGCATGGGGAATATATTGTCACATTAGGAATGTTGTTAAGCATCGGTACATCAAATACTCCCTGATGTGTTTCTCCGTCCTCACCGACAATTCCTGCCCTGTCTATCGCAAGTACAATATGCAGATCCTGTGCGGCTGCATCGTGGATTATCTGATCGTAGGATCTCTGAAGAAATGAAGAATAAACTGCGAATATGGGTATCATATCCTCGGTCGCCATTCCTGCGGCGAACGTCACGGCATGCTCTTCCGCTATTCCTACATCAAAGAATCTGTCCTTATACTTTCTCGAAAACTCAAGAAGCCCCGTTCCTATTTTCATAGCCGCAGAAATTGCACAGATACGGGCGTCCTTCTCGGCAATATTACACAGGACCTCACCGAACTGAGCGGAAAATCCTTTCTTTGAACTGATCGGTTCGCCGCTGTCTATGTCGAAGCTTGAAATTCCGTGGAAGGACTTCGGGTCATTTTCCGCATACTGATATCCCTTCCCTTTCGTTGTAATCACGTGTATGAGTACACCCTGGTTTACGTTCTTTGACGCATTCAGAGCGTCGATAAGCTTTTGAAGGTTGTGACCGTCTACGGGTCCGTAATAGACAAACCCGAGATCCTCGAAAATAGTGTTTCTGTAAACCGAAACTCTGAGTCTTGATTTTGAATCAAGCAAACGCTTTCTTATCGGATTTCCTATAACAGGAGTATGGATAAGGACTTTTTCAACTGCCTTTTTTATTTTTATATATCCGGGACGTATTCTGATATGCGTAAGATATCTCGCTATTGAACCCACGTTACGGGAAATTGACATTTTGTTGTCATTGAGAATAACAGTAAAATTCCTGTTTGCACGTCCGGCATTATTAAGTCCCTCAAAAGCCAGTCCGCCGGTCAGTGCGCCGTCGCCGATAACGGCAATCGTTCTTCCGCTCTCGCCTTTTATTTCCCTTGCCTTCGCAATACCGTATGCGGCGGAAATAGACGTACTGCTGTGACCTACGTTAAACGCATCGTACTCGCTTTCCTTTCGTTTCGGAAATCCCGAAAGACCTCCTTTTGTTCTGATGGTGCCGAGCTTATCCTTGCGGCCGGTAAGAATTTTGTGAGTGTAAGCCTGATGCCCTACGTCCCAGACTATTTTGTCATTTGGCGTATCGTAGACATAGTGCATCGCAACGGTGAGTTCTACCGTTCCGAGATTAGGCGACAGATGACCACCGTTTTTTGATACTGTTTTTATTAACTTATCTCTTATCTCCGAACAAAGAATTTCCAATTCGTCAACAGATAATTTTTTCAGATCCGACGGCGAATTAATCCTGTCAAGATACTCATAAGAAGAGTTGTTCAAAATCTTTCATTCCTTTTAGTCAAAAAAGTTGTTGCAGTCATGTAATTCAGAGTTTTAATAAAAATATCCTGAAAACTATATGTGATATTTTTGAAATTAGGGTGTGTTGACACTACGGGAATGTGCAGATTTTTGAGCAGAATTTCTGCTCAGACAAGGAGAAAAATTGCAGGCGGGCTGTCGCCCGGCAAGATTTTCCGACGCAGTATGAGCAAAATTATGCCAAAAAGATGTGCTTTAACGTTAGTGTCAACACACCCTAATACACACGCTGTGAAAGCTCCAAAGCAAGCTCCTTCAAAAATGAAGTGTCGGAATCAAAAACTTCAAGCTGCTCCAGAGCTTCCCTCGTAAGCTGTGATACAATTTCTCTCGATCTCTCTATTCCGAGCTTAGTGACGTAATTCACTTTTTCATTTTCAACATCGCTTCCGACAGGCTTTCCGAGAGTTTCGGTATCGGAAACAATATCAAGAATATCATCAACGATCTGAAAAGCAAGACCGATTTTTTCCGCATAGATTTCAGCAGCTTCAGTCTTTTTCTCATCAGCGCCCGAAAGCACGCAGCCCATAAGACACGGAGCTTTTATGAGCTGACCTGTTTTTTTTGAATACATCTCTGTGATAGTTTCAATCGAAGGATCTTTTCCTTCCGTTTCAAGATCGATCACCTGACCTCCGACCATTCCGAGAGCGCCCGAAGCTTTCGAAAGGATAGCCGCCGCCCTCGCTCCGCCGAGTCCGAATCTCGAAAGAGATTTCTCACTCAGCATGGATTCATACGCCAGAGCCTGAAGAGCGTCTCCTGCAAGAAGAGCAGTATCCTCACCGAAAACAATATGATTCGACGGTCTTCCCCTCCTCAGATCGTCATCGTCCATGCAGGGAAGATCATCGTGTATAAGGGAATATGAATGTATCATTTCTACTGCGCAGGCATACGGCAATGCCGCAAAAACGTCGCCGCCGCACACGTCACAGAACGCAAGAAGCAGCGTCGGACGCAGTCTTTTTCCGGGTGCAAGAAGACTGTACTCCATTGATTTCACAACATTTTTTTCTGTGCATTCGGACGACGGGAGAAGCGTTGGAAGATATTCTTCAATCAAAGGAAGATACTTGTTTTCCATTTATTATTCCCCCAATTTATCGATAGATATCTGAGAAAATTTAAGCTCCGCCGCACTGAGCTTTTCATAACACACAGCAACCAGCTTAGTTCCCTCTTCATAAAGCTCCATGGATTTTTCAAGAGAAATATCTTTATCCTCAAGCTTTACGGCAATTTCTTCAAGGCGCTTTTTTGCCGCCTCATATGTTTTATATTCTTTCATAGATTTTTTCTCCTGACACATCTATACTTTCCACGGAACAGTTTATTTCTCCGTCCGCCATTTTTACGGTAATTCTGTCATTCACATCAAGAAGCTTCACCGAGCTAACCACGGAATTATCCTTTAATACTGCGGAATAGCCTTTCTGCAAAAGGTTTATCGGGCTTAGTGAATTGACCTTATTTGCCGCAGCACTGACCTCGGCCTTTTCAAGCTTTATTTTATTTTCGATCATTGAATTCAGATTTTTATTTAAAGACAATATATACATTCGTTCGCTGACTATGTAATTATCAAAGCGAAGGCTACTGAGCCTGTCGTTCAATCTGTCGACAGACAGCATTTCGGAATATAGCTTATTCTCAACGGCACTCTCGATAAATTCATAGATATCGTCAATCTCTTTCCGAAGCTCGCTTCTGTCCGGAACCGCAATCTCGGCAGCTGCAGAAGGAGTAGGCGCTCGAAGGTCGGAAACGAAATCACAGAGAGTATAATCGGTTTCATGGCCTACCGCCGATATAACCGGAATTTTTGAAGCGTAGATCGTTCTGACAAGACGTTCATCATTGAAACAGTTCAGATCCTCGAAAGAACCGCCTCCCCTTCCGATAATTATAACATCGACATTATTCAGCCGGTTGAAAAGCTCAACCGCACCGACAAGCTGCTGTGCGGCATATTCGCCCTGAACCGCCGCAGGACAAAGAACAATTTCCACAACGGGACAGCGTCTTGAAACAACGTTTTTTATATCCTGGATAACCGCGCCGGTCGAAGATGTTATAACGCCGATTTTTTTAGGAAACTCCGGTATCCGAAGCTTATGCGAATCATCGAACAAGCCCTCTTCCAAAAGCCTGTTTTTGAGCTGTTCATACGCTATCGCCAACGAGCCGACGCCGTCGGGCTGCATGCTGTCGACATAGAGCTGATACTGACCAGTCGCTTCATAAACCGATATTCTTCCGCTTACAATAACCTTCATTCCGTCAACGGGTTTAAATCTTACTCTCGAAGCATTCGTCGAAAACATAACCGCTTTTATCACGGACTTCTCATCTTTCAGAGAAAAATAAAAATGACCCGATCGGTAGTTATTGTTGAAATTTGAAATTTCTCCGCTTATGAAAACATTTTTCAATCTCGGATCTCCGTCAAGGAGCATTTTCACATAAGTATTTATCTGAGAAACAGTCAAAATTGAAGCGCTCATTTTTCAAGCTCCTTCTGATATTTGTAAGCTGCGAGAACTGCGGTACCGCAGGCATTGTCCGTGGAGAATTCCGGAAGCGCAAATATACAATCGAACTTTTCCGACAAACCTTTCCGGATAATCGAATTTGACATAACTCCTCCTGCAAACAGAATCGGCATATCACCGTATCTGTTTAAAATTTCCGAACACATTCCTTCAAGAGTTTTTTCCACAAAAGCAAGACATGTGAGCGCCGTTTCAGAGGAATCAGTATTATTTTTTATCATTTTCTCACAGATATTCTGTATGCCCGAAAGACAGCAGTCTGTGTTTTTTATACAGGTTTTAACCTTTATGTTTTTATCGCATTTCAATGCAAGCTTTTCAAGTTCCTTTCCGCAAGGAAAAGGAAGTCCCATGCTCACGCCGACTCTGTCGATAGCCTGACCTGCATGAAGATCAAGCGTTTTTCCTACTATTTCGGAAGAAAAAATCTTATCGGTATCAGGCTTTACAAGCACAGCTTCAGTAGTTCCGCCGGACACATGAAACGCAATGAAATTTCTGTCATAAAGATATCCGGCATCGGAAGAATATATAGCCGCTGCGATGTGCCCCATCTGATGAGAGAACTTAAAAACAGGAACTCCGAGAACCGCACCTAAAATATTTGCGGCATTGATTCCCACCGTAAAGCACGGCATATAAGAGCCTTCCATGTCTCTCGGTCTTGACGACACGCCTATCGCAAGGATTTCTGGCTTCGCCTCAAGTTCTTCAAAAAGTTCGTTCACAAGAACATGAAGCTGCTGAGTATGATGAAATACGGCGTCGCTCTGTCTTAAGCCGACCTGACCTTCCGAAACAGGAAGAAGCTTTCTTTTATGACAGACCTTTTTTTCTGTCGGATCGTACAGGGCAACGGACGTCGTGTAGTTGCTCGTATCTATTCCGAGAACAAATCGATTACTCTCCATAGTCATCATCTTGAGCTGTTCTTTACTACTGAACCCAATACGCCGTTTACGAAAGAGGCTTCCTTCGGAGTCGCATATTTCTTTGTGATTTCGATCGCCTCGTTTATAACAATGCTCTCACCTGTTTTCGTGCTGTTGAGCTCGGAAACAGCCAGCCTTAAAGCACTGAGCGTCGCTCTGGAAAGGCGGTCTATTGTCCAGCCTTTTATGTTGGCTTTTATGATTTCATCCACTTTTTCTTTATTTTCGGAATAATATCCCAGAATTTTCATTGTGTACTCTTCGGCTTCAATCATTCTCGATTCAACTGCGTTATCCAGAATATCCTCATAGGAATCGTCGCTGAACGTCATTTCGAAAAGTATCGCAAAGCACTGTTC
>CAMHNT010000039.1 GCA_946186535.1 uncultured Clostridia bacterium | reverse complement strand
ACAGTCCGGCGGACTGTTTGGGAAAGAGGGACGCTTTGGCAGAAAGCGTCCCTTCTCGAAGGTTAAAATAAATTTTCCTCGCCGCTCCAAGGCGACTTGATTAGGTGTATTCACATATTTTTTACTCATTCAAAAGCCCTCTTCTCTTCAAAAAATCTCTTGACAAAGTTTAATATATATAGTAAAATATTTGTTGTAGGTTATCCGCCGGTGTGGTGGAATAGGCAGACACAAGGGACTTAAAATCCCTCGAACCACAAATTCGTACCGGTTCAAGTCCGGTCACCGGCACTGAAAAAAGCACTTGCATTTTTGCAGGTGCTTTTTCCTTTTTGCCGATATTTCTTATTTTTACTCAAACAGCTCCGGGTGCATGCGGCTGTAATGGAAAATATACTGCTGCGCTATCCCTCCGTACTTTCCGAAATCTCCCGGCTTCATCTCCGGAAACAGAGTCGCCATTGCCCTCTTCATCCAAACGTCAAGCGGAAAGCAGTCAAGCCTGTGCAGCCCGTAAAGCAGAGTACAATCGGCAACCTTAACGCCGACTCCCGTGATTTTCATAAGCTCTTTTCTCGCTTCTTCAATCTCCATCTCACGAACCTCTTCGAGATTGATTTCACCGCCTGCTACCTTCTCCGCACCGTCGATAATATATCTCGCTCTGAAACCTGCCCTGATAGGTGCAAGGTCATCAGGAGTCATGGCTGCGATTTTTTCGGCACTCGGGAATGTATAAAAATCATCTTCGATCTGCTCGCCGAAATTCTGACATAATCTTTCGACTATACCTTTGATTCTCGGTATGTTGTTGTTCTGGGAAATGATAAACGAGCACAGCGCCTCCCACGGCTCCTGATTCAATATCCTGATTCCGGGCGCAAACTTCGCTGCTTCCGACAGAGTCGGGTGAAGCTTCGAAAGCTCCGTTTTTATGCTGCCATAGTCAAGCTCCAGATCAAAATAGTTTCTCCAGATACTATCGTAATCCCCGTCGCTTACACCGTCAATTATGAGCGTTTCATCATCTTTTCTGAGCGTGATCAGCCTTCCGTGCGCAACGCCTCTGAACGACCCGTCCTCCTGCTCTCTCCAGCGGAAAGCCTGTCCGCAGTCGAGCGTCTGAGCCAGGTCGAAATCCTTAATATTTTCTACTCTCATAATTATTCCTGCGATTCTTCCTTAGCTATTCTTTCCGACGTCAGGAACTCAATCGAACGCTCGATGGCGTCCTTTGAGTTTCCCCAGTCCTGCCCCTTGCTTCTGTAGTCAAACATAGAACAGAAATGGGTTACATCGTCCTTAAGCACCTCAAGATATCCCCCTGCAAGCTTCGACGTATCGCTGTAAAACCCGGGGAGAATCTTCGAGGAAATTCCTCTGTTTGCCGCTGCCGAAATCAGGTCGGCATAATGCTCCATACATATAAACTGCTGGTCGTTGTAGAGCGCCTTGAACTCGCTGTCTGTCGAATAGCTGCTGAAAATAGTCTGATACATATGAGCCATTCCCCACTCAACCTGTTCACATACGAAACAGCTTTTCTGAAGCGCACGGATAGCCGCTATTTTTTTCTTGTCCGGCTTTCCCTTGACATTTTTCGGAATCATTTCCGTTTTCAGCTTCTCGAGATGACTTTCAAGAATAAGCGCATTTGAAAGCCTTGTACCGCATTTGAGCATCATACCGAAATGACGGTGACAGAAACCCTTCTCGTTGGTTTTGATTCTGACATCGGGTTCCATCATGGCTGCGCCGGTGATATACACCGTGGAACGCTCTTCAAGCATATCCCTCATTCGGCACAGCGGACAGCCGTCACGAGGGAGAAAGACGTCATTTATCGGTATAGTACAAATATCCTCTCTCATATATGTAACCTCTTTTTATTTTCTTAACTCTTCGTTCTATCAAAACTTTTTCCGGCTTCGCTTCGCCAAAGTTTTTCTAAGTCATATCTTCATAAGGCAATAGCTCTGACCGCCAAGCGTTATTTTTCCGTCCGAAACCTCTGTGCTTCCGATCGAATAGACACGCTCCTTCATCTCATAACCGAACGGAACGCTCACCTCTTCTGCACTCGGGTTGACTGCAACCACAAACGAACCTCTTCGGAAAATAAACGGATATTTCTTCTCCTCGGCATAAAGCACCTCGAAATCTCCGTTTCCGCAAAGCTCCGGGTTATCCCTGCGGATTTTTATAATGGTCTTTACCGTATTGTAAAGGGAGTTTTCATCATTCTGCTGAGCTTCAACGGTAGGCGCACCCTCGCTGTTGTCAACCGGAAGATAGAGCTTATCCTCGTCAGCCGTGGAAAAGCCTTTGTTCTTGCCGTTGTTCCACTGCATAGGCGTACGTGAACCCGTGCGGCTGAAACCGCCCTCCTTGCTCGTAAGCTCGGACATATATCTCATTCCGATTTCATCTCCGTAATAAAGGAACGGAACACCCGGAAGCGTAAATATCGTACAAAAATTTATCTTCAGCTCCAGCTCGTCATACCATGCGGACATTCTCGGATTGTCATGATTGCATGTAAAGAAGCTTATGTAGCCGTTATCCTTTGTTGCCGCATAATTCGGAACAAGCTCATTGACAAGAGTCATGATATCGCCCTTGCCCTCTTTGCTGAAAAAGCTCTCCTGTGCGCCTGTTTCGTAGTTATAGTATCTGAACGCAGTCGAGTATCCGTTTCCTCTGTGGTCAAGGTAAAAGTCGGCATGGAAACCGCCCTTGTTGATAGCACGGACAGGATGACACCACTCCGAAACAAGCGCACAGTCGGGATAATCCTTGTCCATCATTTCACGGATACCTGCCCATATTGCGGCAGTTGCAATTTTCTCATCGTCGTTTTTGACGAGTGAATCAGCCATATCGACACGGAAGCCGTCACAGCCCATGTCAAGCCAGAAACGCATAACGTCCTTGATTGCTTCAACCGTTCTCAGACAGTCGGGGTGATTCACGGGAAGCTGCCAATTCGGGTGAGTAACCTCATAGAAGCCGTAGTTCAAGGCAGGCTGAGACGAGAAATAGTTCACAAGATAGTTTCCGTCACGGTCTGTGATACCGCACTGCAGACGATACTGAGGCGGAGCCTCCCAGACGCTGTCGGTCCAGATATAGCGGTTTGAAAGCTCGTTTTTAACCGGCTGCTTGCTCTGAGTGAACCAGCCGTTCGTGTCGGACGTATGACCCGGAACGAGATCCATAAGAAGCTTCATTCCACGCTTGTGAACCTCTTCGAAAAGCTGTTTCGCATCATCATTCGTACCGTATCTCGGAGCTATTTTATAGTAATCACGAACGTCGTAGCCTGCGTCCATAAACGGCGAATCATAAACCGGGTTGAGCCATATAGCATTACAGCCAAGCTCATTGATATAATCAAGCTTGGAAATAAGACCCTGAATATCTCCGATTCCGTCTCCGTTTGAATCACAGAACGACTGAGGGTAAACCTGATAAAAAACCGAATTATTTAACCATTGCGGCATAATAGAATCCTCCAGAAAATAATATTTATTTAGTCAATTTTAACATTTTTATTATATATGTGTCAACTGTTTTTACTTCATGTTCCATGACATATTATGTATATTTTTTACAAAAAATACTTTCATAAATCCCAAAAGGCTACTGAGAGTGGTTGCATAAAATTTTATATTATGATACAATTAGTTAAAATACCCAGTTTTATTCCATTTAGATTTCCAAAAATATAGATATTATCCTATACACACAGAACTATATTACGAAAAACTTAAACATAATATATCGAAAAGGTGGGATATTTTATGAGATGTGAATGCGGAAAAGAATTTGAAGGTAATTTTTGTCCCAACTGCGGAAGGCCTGCGTCAAACATTGTACCCTACAATGCAGCCCCGGAAAATCCCCAAAAGCCTAAAGGCTTACGTTCTCTTGCGAAAAAATTCTTATGGGGAATAATAATAATCGTTCTTCTCTTCGGTTTACCTTTTAAATCCAATACTGGAGACAGAAGTAAAGAGAACACAGAAAATGCAGACAGCGCAGCTGAAAGCAAAACCGAAAGCAAGACCGACATAAGAGAACTATTGAGCGACACGGTCACGGAAGACTATATGCCCGGAACATATCAGGCTTCAAACGGAGATTTTTTTGCGATCAATGTATACGATGAATCTATATTCCACATCAACGTAACTCTCGCACAGATTTTTCATGGAGACGACTACAGCACCTGCTCAATCGTTTCATCGGAAGCAGGCTGGCTTGAAGAAGGCGCTGTAATTGATGTCGGAGACAAGACGATTATAGTTACGAGCGATTCCGATACAACATATAAATATGATTTCAAAAAGAAAAAGCTTACGCTGACAGATTCATCTGGCAAGAAAAAGACATACACCAAAATTTCCGATGAATACAACCCGAATGTACTTTGCGATCTTTCTTACCTTTCAATAGACAATATAACCGGCGTCTATAAAATGTACTCCTCGAGCAACAAAGCAGTTGTAGAAAAGAACGATGATTCAACATTGAACATTTACCTGCTTAACAAAGTTTATCAGGATGATACTTCGAAAACCGTCATCGAAAGAATGGCTGAAAATGTTCCTCTGGAAAAACTGTTCAAAAACAATGCTATTTGTCTAAAAGGAAAAGACAATTTTGATATCTATTATATTTATTTTGATTCACGGTATGCAATCGGAACAGAGGGCGAATTCTTTGGATATGGAAAAACGGATACAACGGACTACGATATCAGCAGCAAAATTCAGGAATTCAAGTCTAAGTATTCTCAGATGGATTATAACTACTCTTCATTTTCCGATGCGGTTGTATTGAACATTCCCGATACTTCAATAAGGTATTCATTCAATAAAGATTGGTACAAAGTTTATAACACATATACTGCAAACGGTATAAATATGCGAATAGAATATACGGACGACAGCACAGTTCAGATGTTTTTCGATAATGTCTTACGATATACTTTTTCAGATGACAGCTGCTCCGGCGGAGATAACTGCAATTTTGTCGTTTATCATTGTGATCAAGGAATTGATTTCGACTATTATCCCAAATTCAATGATTCGGGTCACGGAAAAACTCCTATGATACGATTCCATGAATTCGATGCCAAAAGCATGGGCTATTCTTTTGAAGTAGAATATGGATTGGATTTTAATTATTCTGAACAAGACCTCAGTACCGATTTAGAAAGCCAGGAGACTTATGAAGAGTCCACCCCTTCCGAAGAAGGACTGAAATTCTTAGGAAGATGGGCGGACAACCGCTGCGTTGTAACCATAATAAGCAACGACAAAATAAACTACAGAATTGACGTTCTCTGGGGAAGCAGTGCATTTGAAACAGTAGAATGGCAGTTTGATGCAAAATACAATTCAGCAGAAGATCGTCTGGACTATTCCGACGGAATAAAAATATATCATCATTCCGATCAATACGGCAATGAAGAAAATGAAATACTTGCCGAAGACCTGAACGGATATTTTATGATGTACGACCCCACCGGAATGCTCTGGTATGACGAAACAGACAAGGACGGCGAGGACTGCCGTTTCGCAAGATTGGAATAGTTTTTAAAGAAACCGCAGGAACATAAATATACTTTTTCCGAAAAACACCGGATGACTTCAGTGAAATCATCGGGTGTTCTTTTTAACAAAACCAATTAAAAAACGGCGGTAAATATCAAGTACCGCCGTTTCTGCAAAATATTATATTCTAAAATCACTCAACAGGCTTCAGATTCCAGATGCCCTCTGCATAATCCCTGATAGATCTGTCCGCAGCAAAGATACCGGAATTCGCAATATTGATGAGCGAAATCTCGTTCCACTTCTTCTGATCCGCATAGAGAAGAGACGACTTCTTCTGTGCTTCTGCGTAATCCGCAAAATCGGCAAGAACCATATAAGGATCCTGTTCCGTAAGGTTCTTTGCGATATGGCTGAAGTTTGTGCTGTTAAGCTCATCGATAGCCTTCTTGATAACAGGGTTGTTCACATAGTATTCCAAAGGATTGTATCCGTTAGCCTTGAGATGAACAACCTCCGGTGTCGTAAGTCCGAAGAGGAACATATTCTCCTCACCAACTGCATCGTGAATCTCAACGTTTGCGCCGTCGAGCGTTCCGAGTGTGAGCGCACCGTTGATCATGAACTTCATGTTGCTTGTTCCCGATGCTTCCGTACCTGCGAGAGAAATCTGTTCGCTGATCTCGGATGAGGGAATAAGCTTCTCTGCTACAGTTACTCTGTAATCTTCAAGATAGATAACCTTAAGCTTCTCGTTAACTCTCGGATCATTGTTGATCTGATCGGCCATTTTAACAATGAACTGAATGATCTCTTTTGCGAAGTAATAGCCCGGAGCTGCCTTAGCGCCGAAGATGAATGTCTTCGGAGTGAACTCTGCGTTCGGATTCTCTCTGAGATACTGCCAGAGAGTCAGGATATGAAGGGCGTTCATGAGCTGTCTCTTGTACTCATGCAGACGCTTTACCTGTACGTCAAAGATGGAGTTCGGGTCAACGATAACTCCGTTATGCTCCTTTATGTACTTAGCCATAGCGACCTTATTGTTGTACTTGATTTTTGCCAGCTTCTCCAGAACGGCGCTGTCGTTCTTATACTTCAGAAGCTTTGTAAGCTCGGAAGCGTCAGCACGGAAACCACCGCCGATAAGCTCGGTAATAAGCTTCGAAAGCTCGGGGTTCGACTGATTGAGCCAGCGTCTGTGAGCAATACCGTTGGTTACGTTTGTGAACTTGTCCGGTGTTACCTTGTAGTAGTCGTTGAAAACGGTGTCCTTGAGGATCTGGCTGTGAAGAGCGGAAACGCCGTTTACTTTATAGCTCGCCATAACTGCGAGGTTCGCCATTTTAACAACTCCGTCGTTAAGGATAGCCATTCTGCCAACCTGATAACCGTCAATACCCTTAGCGTGGAGCGACTCGCAGTAACGTCTGTTGATTTCCTGAACGATCTGATATATTCTGGGAAGCTTGTGTCTGAACATATCCTCGCCCCAGCACTCAAGTGCTTCGCGCATAACCGTGTGGTTTGTGTAAGCGATAGTCTTCGAAACGATAGCCCATGCCTCGTCCCAGCCATAGCCGTAATCGTCCATTATAATTCTCATAAGCTCCGGAACAGCAAGAACAGGGTGAGTATCGTTGAGGTGAAGCGTAACGAACTCCGGAAGATTCTCGAGAGTTCCTTTGTTCATGAAATGTCTCCTCAGAATATCCTGAATAGTAGCGGATACAAGGAAATACTGCTGATTGAGTCTGAGACTCTTGCCCTCGGCGTGGTTATCGCCCGGATAGAGAATCTGAGTGATGGACTCAGCCATAGCCTTCTGCTCCATTGCACGCATATACTGACCGTCGTTGAAGAGATTCATATCGATATTCTCGGCTCTTGCAGCCCAAAGTCTCAGTCTGCTGATACCCTTTCCGTCATTGCCCGAAATGAACATATCGTAAGGAACTGCAATAACCTTAGTAGCGTTTACCAGCTTAACCGTACATTTTCCGTCGCCCCATGTTTCCTCAACATTGCCGTTAAACTTAACTTCAACGGACTTGTCCGGGTGAGACTGAAGCCATACGCTTCCGCCGGGAAGCCAGTTGTCGGGAAGCTCCGTCTGCCAGCCGTCAACAAGACTCTGCTTGAAGATTCCCAGCTCATAACGGAGAGAATATCCCATTGACGGATATCCCTGAGAAGCAAGTCCGTCAAGGAAACAAGCCGCAAGACGACCCAGACCTCCGTTGCCTAAGCCTGCGTCCGGTTCCTGATCGTAAATTTTTTCTATATCTGTACCGAAGCTCTGAAGAGCCTGGTTAAAAGTATTTTCAAGATTAAGATTGCATACATTATTCTTAAGTGAACGTCCGAGAAGGAACTCCATACAGAGATAATAAACCGTCTTCTTTTTCTGGGTCACGGTTTTCTCCGTAAATTCCTTGTAGCCCTTGCTCATAAGATCACGCATGACAAGTGCAATGGCTTTGTAGAAATGCTCATCAGTAGCATCCTTGACCGCAACTCCCATATTGTGGGAAAGCTTGGCAGTAATAAGATCCTTTGCTTCTTGTACCGTTAAATTGTAGTTCATAATTACGATTCCTCCATAATAAAGTAACACTGCTTATGCTGCAAAGAATTGGTTTTAATTCCCGGTGGAAAAAATAACAAATTTCTCTGTATCAGCAACTATATTATACTACAACTTTCCGAAAAATACAACACCTTTTTGTTATTTTGTCTAATTTATTCGATTGATTTTATTGTATTTTTGCTGTTTTCGCCTTGCGATTTATAGTTACATATATAAATTCAATCTTTTTTTATAAGAAAAACTGTTTCTCCCTGATTAAGTCCGAGAATTTTCCTTTCAACCTTCGGGTGCTTGAATCTTCTCACAGTATCCTGAAGTATGTGACCACCGTGATAACCGTGAATCACAACAAGCTCTTTCGTATCCTTGGGAAGAGTTTTCAGCTTTTCGCAGAGCTTTTTTCTTGCACTCTCACCCGTTTCACCATGAATGTCTATTCTTTCCGAATATGCCATTTGTTCCCCTCCTTTTCTGTACTTTAATACTGTTCTCTGATGCTCCTTCGGAGCTATAAAAAAACTTTTTTAACAGGGATTAGTATCAATTTCAGAAATCAAATTTTCTCTTCAATCAAAAAATACTCCCCGGAATCAGGGAGTATTTTTGTTTTTATCACTATAATTTAAAAATTACTTTTTGCTTTTCTTTGGAACAACTTTAACCTTTGTCGAAGTCTTTGTTTCCTTAACCTTTTTTTCTGTATCTTCGGTCTTTTTAACGTCTTCCTTGGCGGATTCCTCAACCGGCTCTTCCGCTGCCTCAACTGCCTCTGCAGCAGCTTCTTCGATAACCGTCTCTGCCACAGCTTCTTCAATGGCTTCTTCGACAATTGTCTCTGCCACAGCTTCTTCAGCCGCCTCTAAAACTTCTTCCTCGGATTCCTCCTTAGTCTTCTTTGCCTTTGGCTTTTTCGGAGCAGGGAGTTCCTCCTTGAGCGTGATATAAAGAACGCCGAGCGGCGGAATTGTGACATTAATGGAATAGTCAAGGTCATGATCCGGAACGTCCTCAGCCTTGATGTCGCCGCTGTTTACGATGCCACAGCCGCCAAACTCCTCGCTTTCAGAATTGAGAACCTCTTCGTAAATTCCGTACTTCGGAACGGCTACTCTGTAGTTCTCTCTTGTGATAGGCTGGAAGTTGCAAACTACAAGAACCTCGCTGCCGTCAAGAGCAATTCTGCGGAATGCAATAATGCTGTTAGCTGCGTCATCAAGAGCCACCCACTGGAAACCATGCCAGTCATAGTCATTTTCATGCATAGCCGGAACATCGCGGTAAAATTTGTTGACCGTTGCAAAATAATGATTAAGCTGTCTGTGCTTATCATATTCGAGAAGATTCCACTGAAGCTGTTCGTTGGAATTCCACTCGTCAAACTGACCTATATCGCTTCCCATGAACATGAGCTTCTTTCCGGGATGAGCCATCATGTATGCGAGGAAACCGCGCATGCCCTGGAACTTCATATCATAATTTCCGGGCATTTTGTTGATGAGAGAACCCTTTCCGTAAACAACCTCGTCGTGAGATATCGGAAGAATGAAGTTCTCCGAGAATGCATATATAAGGCTGAACGTAAGATTGTCCTGGTGCCAGTTTCTCCATAACGGATCTTCCTTGATGTATGAAAGCGTATCGTTCATCCAGCCCATGTTCCACTTATAGTCGAAACCGAGACCGTAGTCCTTTATCGGATAGCCCGTAACATTTGCCCATGCCGTACTCTCCTCGGCAATCATAAGAGCCTCGGGGTGAAGAGTGTGCATAATAGTGTTAAGATTCTGAAGGAACTCAACGGCAATAAGGTTTTCTCTTCCGCCGTACTGATTCGGGATCCACTCGCCGTCCTTGCGGTTATAGTCAAGATAAAGCATAGACGCAACAGCGTCAACACGAATACCGTCAAAGTGGAACTCCTCAATCCAGAAGTTTGCCGAGGAAATGAGGAAGCTCTTAACTTCGTTTCTTCCGAAATTAAAGATATAAGTTCCCCATTCCTTGTGCTCGCCGATTCTCCAGTCCTCGTACTCATAGCAGCCCGTACCGTCAAAACGCGCGAGTCCGTGAGCGTCCTTCGGGAAGTGTGCCGGAACCCAGTCGAGGATTACGCCGATTCCTGCCTTATGGCATTCATCGATAAAATACATAAGATCCTTTGGCGTTCCGTAACGCGACGTAGTAGCGTAATAACCCGTTACCTGATATCCCCATGAACCATCAAACGGGAACTCTGTAAGAGGCATGAACTCAACGTGAGTATATCCCATTTCCTTGAGATAAGGAACCAATGTCTCAGCAAGCTTTCTGTAGGAATAGAAGTTTCCGTCATCGTGCTTTCTCCATGAACCTGCGTTGATCTCATAGATATTGATAGGCTGGTTCTTGTGGGGGTGAGACCTTTTGTAGTCATACCACTCGTCGTCGTTCCACTCGTAGCCGCTTATGTCATAGATCTTTGAAGCGTTGTCGGGGCGGAGCTGGCAGTGGAAAGCGTAGGGATCGGTTTTGAGAGTTCTCTCACCCCACTGAGTTTCCACGCTGTACTTATAGTTGTCATACTGAGAAACATTCTCGATGAAAGTTTCCCAGACGCCTGTATTCAAAACTCTGTACATATAGTTTGCGTGCTGATTCCAGCCGTTGAAATCGCCGACTACCGCAACGCTCTTTGCGTTAGGCGCCCATACTCTGAACACAACTCCCTTACGTCCTGCAAACTCCATAAAATGCGAACCGAGATATTCATAAGCATGAGTTGAATCACCGTTCAAGAACAATTCAAGCTGAGAAAGGTTATCGATTTTATTAGCCATAGTGACCCTCTTTTCTTTTTATTTTATTTTCTTATTTTCGTTTTTTCATAAAACATTCCCAATAATTGTACGGAGCAAAATTTTATTGTAATAATAATACAATATTGCACATACTTTTTCAACCGACAATATCCCACAACTGTCGGATATTTTACATTTTATTAATAAATTTCAATATTTTCATATTCGAAAAGAAATTCAGTACTGTCATTTGCTGTCGTTGAGCTTTCCGATTATGGAAATCACCTTATCGGGATCGTATTTCCCGTTGACCTTGAAGGCATAGAATCCGCCGTAGATCTTTATGCTGAACAGCACGTTCATTTCAATATCGTTTTCATATTCGGGATGAAATTTAAATAAAAGCTTTTTTATAATATATTCCGTTTTCTGTGGGAGAAGAGCGGCTCTTGAACCCGAGAAAATCACCGAGATAATTTTTTCGTTGTCCATATATGCGTAGAAAAGCTCCTTTGTAAAAACATTCGGATTCTCCAGAATATTTTCGGGAACCTCTATCGATGAAACAACATCTTCAACTATCCTCGTTTCTATAGTGTCGGAAAGGTCATAAATATCATTATAGTGAGCATAGAACGTGGATTTGTTTATTCCTGCAAGTTTACAAAGCTCGGTAACAGAAATCTTTTCAATAGGCTTCCTTCTTCGAAGCTCAATGAATGCGTCGATTATTTTTCTGTTGCTTTTGATAACCCGTATATCCATTATTCTCTCCAAAATAAAAACACACCGCATTTTAAAGCAAACACGGCGAATTCAACAAAATACCTTTTCCAAAACCGCTCAGAATATATTCACTACTTCTATATTACATTACTTTTCAATTAAAAGTCAATAGAAAATGAAAATTTGAATGTTAAAATTTTGTAACACAAGAAAACTTTGTCCGAATATATCATAACATAAGCCTAAAGCTTTCAGAATTTCTTGACATTATATGTTCAAATTTATATAATAAATGTTAGATATCTGATATTTTGTCAGATATTGAAAACAAGAATCAAAGGAGTTTTTCTTATGAAAACACGAAAGATATTGGTTGTTCTCGCTGCGTGCGCACTGCTTATCAGTTCGTTCGGTACGTCCGTGGCGGCGAACGCTGCGGAGACCGTAAATGAAACGGTGAATTCGTCAAGCATCCGGAACAGCTCTGAGAACGGAGAGGCTCTCAACTACGGCGATTTTCAATACATTATCGAATCTGACAACACCGTTACAATCACTAAATACAAAGGCTCCGACCCTCTGGTGACCATTCCCGACAATATTGACGACAAGCTGGTTGCCGCTATTGGAGAAAATGCTTTTTACGCATGCTCAAGCCTCAGAAGCATTTATATCCCCGACAGTGTTACACGCATAAAGGACTTCGCTTTTCTTAACTGTGAAAGCCTGACAAGCGCTGCGATTCCGAACAGTGTTACTTCCATGGGAACATCCGTTTTTTGATTTCTGTCCGAATCTTACGATTTACGGTGAAGCCGATTCAATCGCCGAATTCTACGCTAAGAAAAACAACATTCCCTTCAAACCGCTTTCCGAATTCCCGGGTGAATCCGCTCTGAAAATCGGAGATCCCACCGGTGACGGAACGATAACCTCCCAGGACGCAGTTTTCGTTCTCCGCTCTGCGGCAGGTCTTGAAACTCTCGACGACGACCTCAGAACGGCTTGCGACGTTAACGGCGACGGTTCCGTCAACAGCGCCGACGCAGTCTCCATTCTCCGCTATATCGCAGGCTTAAAGGACGAGGGAATTTTAATTGAGTAAATTCCCGGAAAACACCGAATTTTTAAGGCAATACCGCACAGAGATTGTGCCGAAGATGCGCAGTAGATTTTTATC